>SHLN01000057.1 GCA_004283105.1 Acidimicrobiia bacterium | reverse complement strand
CCCTTCTTCGTGGATCAGCGGACCGGCACGATCCTCGCCACGCTCCCGTCCCAGGTGGCGATGAGGATCTCACCAGTTGCATCGAGACCGAAACTGTTGATCTGGCCGGGATTCAGGTCCCCGGTCCAATCCTGGCGCTGGCCGGCTGCACCGGACTCGTATCGGAAGCTCCGGATCCACTTCCGGACCCAGTCGGCATAGAAGTAGTGACCGGTGAGCTCGGGGATGGCTGAGCCGCGATACACAACACCACCGGTGACCGAAAGGCCTTCGTCGTGACCGTAATCGATGACCGGCACCACGTAGTCCGAGAGTATGCAGTCCCGCTTGAAGAAGCACTCGGTCCCTTCGACGGACGGCCAACCGAAGTTGTATCCGACCGGCTCGAGAGGAACCACATCGATCTCCTCGCGCGATTCCTGACCGACGTCTCCGATGTAGAGCAAGCGCTCCGCTCCATCGATTGAGAACCGCCAGGGATTGCGGAGACCGAATGCCCACACCTCGGGCGCGCCATCTACCCCGTCGGCAAAGGGGTTGTCGGCAGGCACCGCATAGGGATCTCCCTGATCGATGTCGATGCGCAAGATCCCCGAGAGCAGCGTGTTGGGGTTCTGCCCGTTGACACGAGCGCCGCCGGCACCCCCGTCGCCTGTGGCGATGTAGAGATATCCCTCGGGACCGAACTGGAGCATCCCGGCGTTGTGTCGCTCATCGGGCTGCTCGATCTCGAGGAGGATTCGCCCGGCGGTCTCCTCGGCCCGGTTGGGATCATCTCCGACTCCGTACTCGGCCAGGACGGAGTCCCCGGCCCGGTCCGTGTAGTAGACGAAGAACCGCCCGTTCGTTTGGTAGTTGGGGTGGAGCGCCAGTCCGAGCAGTCCCTGCTCAATGCTCGAAGAGCCGACCTTGTTGCGGATGTTCAAGAACGGCTCGGGCAAGAGGCCGTCCGCCGGGTCGACCACCCGGACCCGCCCTATTGCTTCGAGGACGAGAAGGCGGCCGTCTTCCAGGCCCGTAACGAAGGTCGGGCGGTCCAGGCCGGTGGCCAGCGACTCGAGGGCGAGGCCCTGGAGCGGGTCGGGAGCTACCGTCGTCGTGGTCGTCGGTGGGACCGTGGTCGTCGTCGTGCTGGAGGGGGGAGTGGTTGTGCTCGAAGTCGCGGGTGCGATGGTGGTGGTGGCTTGCAGAACCGGGGTGGTATCGGCCGGGGTCTCGTCTGAGCCGCCACAGGCGGCGGCCAGAGACACGAGGAACAGGAGCGCGACGAGGCGATACATCGGCCCCAGGATGGTGCACCCGCCGGGCGCCGCCAACTCGCCGCAGGCTGCCTCTAGAGGTCGTCGTCGTAGAAACCCCAGGCCACGACAGAATGGTCCTCGCTCGGACGGTCGGATTCGGAATCGTCGGAGGCTGTCAGGAGGCCGAGTTCGGCTTTGAGGTTCTCGCGCTGGTCGACGAGTTCCGCAAGCTGGTCCATCACCTCCGCAACGGCGGCACGGACGGTCACCAGCTGGCGACGAATGCGGGCCTCGTCGGTGTACGACGGGTGGCGGGCCTGGTGATCCCGCAGGTCGACGGTGATCTCGGTCGAGTGGACCGGTGTCCGGTCTACGGTGGCCGTTGGAACCGGCAGAGCGTGGGCGTCGGCATAGCTGGTACGGGGTCGGATCTGTCTCATGGGAACCTCCACGTCGGCATCGTTGACGTGTTAGCCCGGTTCCCTTCCCTCCGAATCAGCATGGCACAGCTCCGGTATTCCGTCCACCGGCCTCCCGGGTACTGTTGGCACATGCACGCGATCAATGTCTCCAAGACGGGCGGGCCCGAGGTTCTCGCCTATACCGAGCTCCCCGATCCGGTGCCCGGTCCCGGTGAAGCGGTGGTGGCCCTCGAGGCCTGTGGCGTCAACTTCATCGACGTCTATCAGCGCACCGGCCTCTACCCGGTGCCTCTCCCATTCGTGATCGGCCAGGAAGGTGCCGGGGTGGTCGTAGCGATCGGTCCCGACGCCGGGCCGGTCGAGGTGGGCGACCGGGTTGCCTTCACGGGAGTGCTCGGCGGCTACGCGGAGCGTGCGCTGGTTCCGGCCGACCGGCTGGTGAGGGTGCCCGAGGCCATCGAGACCGACATTGCCGCCGCCGTCCTGCTCCAGGGCCTGACCGCCCACTACCTGGTCCATGACACCTATCGCCTTGGTCCTGACTCGCGGTGCCTCATTCACGCCGGAGCGGGCGGGGTCGGTCGGCTGCTCATCCAAATGGCGAAGCAGCAAGGTGCCACGGTGTTCGCCACCGCCGGAACGGACGAGAAAGCCGAGTTGGCCAAAGCCGCAGGCGCGGACCACGTCACCGTCTACACCCGGTCGGACTTTCAGGCAGAGATTGAGGCCGTGGTGGGGGAGCGGGGCCTCGACGTCGTCTACGACTCCGTCGGCGTCGCCACATTTGAGCGCGGTCTCGCCCTGCTCCGCCCGCGGGGCATGGTGGTGTTGTTCGGTCAATCGAGCGGCCCGGTTCCGCCGTTCGATCTCGGCGCACTCGCTCGAGCCGGCTCGCTCTACGTCACCCGACCGCGTCTCGGTGACTACATCCAGGGGCGCACCGCATTGGCGGCCCGAACGGACGCACTCTTCAACGCCGTCGTAGACGGCGATCTCACCGTGAGAATCGGCGGCACTGTTCCGCTGGCGGAGGCAGCGGCCGCTCACCGGGCGCTCGAGTCGCGCGCAACGACCGGCAAGCTCCTCCTGATCCCGTGAGCGGGTCTCGTTAGGTGCGACGCTCCATGGCGTCGAGGAGCGGCAACGGCTGCCCGCTCAGATAGCGGATGAGCGCTCCGCCGGCGGTGCTCACATAGTCGATGAGCGACAGATCAATGAACCGGGCGGCGCTGCCGACCGTGTCTCCGCCGCCTATGACGGTCAGCCCGGGCGTCGCTGCCACTGCCGACCAGAGGCGGGCCGTTCCCTCGGCACCGGCCGACGACTCGTAGACCCCCGGGGGCCCGTTCACAAACACCGTGGCCGCCTGTCCGATGATCTCCTCGTAGCGGCTGATCGTCTGGCTGCCGATGTCGATGATGAGCTGATCGACCGGCAAGCCGGCGACGGGAACCTCGCATCGATCGCCGTTTCGCTCGACGGCCACGTCGTCTGGCATGAGGATCGCATCGGGGAATAGCTCGAGAAGACGGCGGGCCGTCGGCAGGAAGACATCGAGCCCCCGATCGGAGATAAACCCGTCGACTACGGGACCGAGCTCGTGACCGGCGGCCATCAACATGATCTCACCGGTCACTCCGCTCGTCAGAACGAGGTCGGCAGTTTGGTCGGTGAGGGCACGTTCGAGCATGGCGAAGGCGTCACTGATCTTGAGGCCGCCGAGCACGAACACGCAGGGTCGGGCCGGGGTGCCGGAGACCCGTTCGAGCATCTCGAGTTCCTCAATCAACAGCCGCCCTCCCGCCGAAGGAAGGACCTCCTGGAACGCCAGGAGGGAGGGGGCGCGGCGGTGGGCGGCCGCAAACGCGTCGTTCACATACAGGTCGAACAGGGGGGCCAGGTGCCGGACGAGGTAGGTGCTCGTCATCTCGGCCGGGGTGAGCTTGACCGTGGACTCGAACGTCGTCATCTCCTCGCTGTAGATGCGGATGTTCTCCAGGAGCAGAATCTCCCCATTCTCGAGCGCCGCGATGCGGGCCCGGGCGGCAGGCCCGGCACAGTCGTCGATGAACGACACCGGCCGGCTCAGCTTGTCAGCCAGCTTGCCGGCGTGCTGGCTGAGCGAGGCGAAGTTCTGGTAGTCGAGGGCGTCGCCCTGGTGGGCGAGGATGACGACCCTTGCCCCGGCATCGGCCAGGTCTCGAATCGTCGGAAGGCTCCGGTCGATCCGGTTGTCGTTGACGATCTCCCCGCTGACCGGGTCGAGCGGTGAATTGATGTCGAGGCGGACGAGAACACGCTTCCCCGCTAGTTCGAACTCGTCGAGCGAGGCGATGTCGGGCGGCATCGGCCCTCAGACCAGCCCGAGGTACTTGTTGGTGAGCGCCGTCGCCTCGGAGGCCTCGGTCTGCATGGGGACCGCCGCCCGAACCGCATCCATCGTCTCGGGGATCACAACAGATTCCTGCGGGATATTGATGGCGAACATGATGTCGTCACCGGACATGCCGATCGTCTCGTCGAAGAGTCCGATCTCATAGAGGTCGCCGCGGGGCTTCCCAAGCATTCGGCCGTATTGGAAGAGCGAGGTGTTTGAGTTGAACCCGTCGGCGATCTTCACGACCCGCACCCGGGGGTCGGCGTCGAAAGCCTCGAGCACCTCTGCCTTGGTGGACGTTCTCTTCGGCGTGGCCACGATGGTGATGATGTGACCGTGTGTCACCGGCGTATGGACGAGCAGCCCGGTAGCGCTGATATGGGGCATGATCTCCATGAGATCGACCGCCTGGTGGTTGGGAATCGGGTCCATCTCCAGGACGTCGACCAGGCCGCGGTAGGTGTCACCGGGATCGGCTACCCGTCGGATGATGGTGATAGCAACCCGCTCCAGTCCGATAGTCCGGTCGAGTCCGTCCACCGCCCGGATCAGGCCAGAGGTGTTGCATGAGGTCAGCTTGAGGAAGTCCTGACCGACGCCCTTCTCATAGTTGGCGTTGTGGAAGAAGACATCGGCGATCTTGCCCGACTCACCGCCCTGGAACACGGCCTTCAACCCGTGCTCGACGTACTTCTCCTTGTTCTTGGCGCCAATTCCGGCCCCGGTGGCATCGAGCATGACGTCGACACTGTTGAGGAGGTCATCGAACTCGCCCGAAACCGGGATGCCGGCGGCGGCCAGGTCATCGGCAGCCCCGGGGATGGCAGCAAACAGGTTGTAGGGCATCCCGCGTTCGGCCAGAGCCTGCACGCCGAGGGTGGGCTTGACGTCGGCGACCCCGACCAGCTCCATGTCCTCCTGAAGGTCGGCGCCGTCGGCCAAACGCTGCCCGATGGTTCCGTAACCGGCCACCCCGACTCGTACCTTTGCCATCTCACTACCTCCTGGAATTGCGGGCCGCAGGGGGGTCCGCCGTGGTCCTGCCAGGGTAGTGCTGTGGCGCCGTGCCTAGTCCTCGGGGGGTGCTTTGGGGGTGAGGAACGGCATGAGAGCGCGTAGTTCGGCTCCGACCTTCTCTATCGGATGGTCGAGTTCGCGCCGACGCGTCGCCAGGAAGTCGGCTCCTCCTGAGGCGCTCTCGGCCAGCCACTCGCGAGCGAACTGGCCGGACTGGATTTCCGCCAGCGCCCGGCGCATCTCTTCCCGGGTGTCGTCGGTGATGATGCGGGGTCCACGGGTGTAATCGCCGTACTCGGCGGTGTCCGAGATGGAATACCGCATCCATGACAGGCCGCCCTCGTAGAGGAGGTCGACGATGAGCTTCAACTCGTGGAGTGTTTCGAAGTAGGCGGACTCGGGCTGGTAGCCGGCCTCGACGAGGGTCGAGAAGGCGGACTTGATGAGCTCGGAGACCCCGCCGCAGAGTATGACCTGCTCACCGAAGAGATCCGTCTCGGTCTCTTCCTTGAAGGTGGTCTTGAGTACCCCGGCCCGGGCACCACCGATGCCCCAGGCATAGGAGAGGCCGAGGGCCCAGGCCGTCCCGGTGGCGTCGGTGTGGACTGCCAGCAGGCACGGCACGCCGCTGCCCTCGGTATAGGTGCGCCGGACCAGGTGCCCGGGCCCCTTGGGGGCCACCATGGCGACATCCACGCCGGCGGGTGGTGTGATCTCCCCGAAGTGGACATTGAAGCCGTGGGCGAAGAGGAGGGTGTTGCCGGGCTCGAGGTGGGGGGCGATGTCGGCCTGATAAAGGCCGGCCATGTGCTGGTCGGGGACGAGCAGCATGATGACGTCGGCCTGGCGAGCAGCTTCGGCGGGCGTCATGACCTCGAGGTCGGCTTCCTTGGCCAACCGCTGACGATTCGACTCTTCCCGCAGCCCGACCACCACCTCGACACCCGATTCGGACAGGTTCATCGCATGGGCATGGCCCTGGCTGCCAAAGCCGATGACGGCAACCTTCTTGCCGAGGATCAGGCTCGGGTCGGCATCATCGTCGTAGAACACTTCGGCCATGTCTCGTTCCTTCTCTCGGCCTGTTGGGAAGCCAAGAGCGTAGCGGGGCGAAGGCTGCGAGTCAGACTCGGTCGTGGGGGACCACGTACCACAGAATCATGAGGAAATGGAACATAGTTCCAAGCACGACGAGGATGTGAAAGACCTCGTGGTGCGAGAAGATGCGGGGAAACAGCTGGGGCCGCTCGTGGGCCAGCAAAATCAGCCCGATGGTGTAAGAGAAGCCGCCGGCCATCATGAGCAGGATGGCGCCGCCCGAGAGCCGCTCGACCAGCTCGAGGAACGGGACGATGGCGAACCAACCCATCGTGGTCTGAAGGGTGATGGAGACCCAATCGGGGACCTTGGGAAAGGCGATCTTCTGAATGATGCCGATGGCAGCCGCGCCCCAGATGACGGTGAGAGTGACAGAGCGCCAGGCACCGTCGAGCACGTTGACGGCGATCGGGGTATATGTGCCGGCGACCAGCACGAAGATCATGGAGTGGTCGACCCGCTGCATGCGCTTCTTCCACGTCTCGCGCCAGGGCACGGAGTGATAGAGGGCGCTGGCGGTGTAGAGGCCCATCATGCTGACCCCGAAGATGACCACGCTCACGACCCTGGCCGGGTCGGGGGTAGATCGAGTAATGAGAAGGGCCATGCCGGCGGCCGACACAATGGCAGCGGACCCGTGCAAGAAGCCCCGCACGGGGTTGGTCATCTTGCCGAGGCGAATCCTGTCAGTCACTACGGGTACCACAGTACCGGAAGTCCAGGCTTGGTCGCTGCGCTGGCGTGTGGCGTAGGCTCAATCGACGATCGCGCGAGGGGGCCACATGCACGTTGTATTCGGGACCGGCGCACTGGGTGCCGCCCTCATCGATGAGCTGGTTGCCCGGGGGGAGTCGGTCCGGGCGGTAAATCGCAGCGGTACGGGCGATGTGCCCGACGGGGTCGATATCCGGGTCGGGGATGTCCGCAACCATTCGTTCGCCCAAGCGGCTGCGTCTGGAGCCTCCACTGTCTACTTCGCTCTCAACCCGCCCTATCACCAGTGGACGGAGCTGTTCCCGGGCCTCCAGGAGTCGGTCATAGAGGCTGCCACTGTCGCCGGGGCCAAGCTGGTCGCTCTCGAGAACCTCTATATGTATGGCGTGCCGCAAGAGGATGTCCTGACCGAGACCCACCCGATGGCGGCGGAAACTCGCAAGGGCCGCCTGCGAGCCGAGATGCACCAGCGCCTCATGCGGGCCCATGAGGCCGGGCAGATCCGGGTGGCTGCCGCCCGGCCCTCCGACTATTTCGGCCCCCGCACCGTCGCCTCGGCCGGGGACTATCGGGTGTTCGGCCGTGCCATGGCGGGGAAGACCGCTCGGGTGCTCGGAAACCCGAACGTACCGCATACCTATACGTACACCGCCGACGTTGGCAGAGCGCTGGCGGTCCTGGGAACCGACGAACGGTCCGACGGCCAGGTGTGGCACGTTCCGAGCCCGCCACCGATTACCGCGTCCGAACTCGTGAGCCGAATCGCGGCCGCGGCCGGGACCACGGCCAAGACCACCGCCGTCCCCAGGCCAATACTCCGCATGATCGGGCTCTTCAACAAGCCTGCCGGCGAGCTCGTTGAGATGCTCTACGAGTTCGAACAGCCGTTCCGGATGGACAGCTCGAAGTTCGAGACCACATTCGGCATCGCAGCCACCCCGCTCGGCGACGCCATCGAGGCGACGGTAGCGTGGTACCGGGACAATCCGCCGAAGTGACCGGCCGCTGGTCGAATAGCCTGATCTGATGTGTAGAAGTATCAAAACCCTTCGGAACCCAGAGATGTTCATCTCCGACGAGGACATCGAAGCCGCCGCGCTCCAATTCGTGCGCAAGATCTCGGGCTACCGCAAGCCGTCGCAGGCAAATGAGAAAGTGTTCAACCGGGCGGTTCGGGAGATCAGCCGGTCGAGTCGAAAGATGCTCGATGACCTTGTCGTTCGAGGCTCTGTCTAGGCGCTTCCCAGGACCTCGAGCACCTCGGCGGCGTAGTCGAGACCGAAGCCGCCGAGGATCTGGAGGTAGTAGCGGGTGATCCCGACCCCGGCGACCGGCCCGAACGTGTCCCTTGCCTCCTCATGGGTTCCCATCGGGACGGCGATCGCCCGGCTCTGCTCCTCGAATCGGTCGACGTCCACTCCGCGAGCTGCCGCCAGATGCTCCAGTCGCTTCCGGTAGGTGGCGGTGTCGGGGCCGATCACCGGGGGAGAGACGCTCGACAGAAGGATCGAGTTCGCATCCCGACCCGCCAGGTTGGCGGCCTCTTGGGCCCGCCCGATGCGAACGGCGAGATCCGGTGCCGGCTGTGAGTAGATATTGAACTCGTCGGCGAACCGGCCGGCCAGCTCCGGCGTGCGGCGCGGACCGGATCCGCCGATCATGAGGCGAAGGGTGGGAGCCTTCGGCTGATGATCGATCGGCTCGAGCCGATAGTGGCTTCCGGTGAAGCCATCGTCGCCGGCGCCGAGTGCGGCCCGTAGATACCCGAAGGCTTCTTCCAGCCGGTCGAATCGTTCAGCCCACTCCGGGAGAGGGAACCCGAAGATCGAGTGTTCGGCCTTCATCCAGCCGGTGCCTACCCCGAGGGTGAAGCGCCCCGCGCTCATCTCGTCGACGGCCAAACCGAGTTTGAGGAGTGCCGCAGGGTGGCGGTACGTGATGGGGGAGACGAGGGCGGCCAGTTGAAGGCTGGTGGTCTCGACGCTCAATCCGCCCAGGTACGGGTAGATGTCGGCCGATCGCGTGTCGTAGCCGTCCCCGGTGGGGGAGCGCCCTGCCAGGTAGTGGTCGGGGAGGGCGAAGCAGGCGAGGCGCCGGGCTTCAGCCCAGCGGGCGGCCCCCAGTACGTCGTCATAGGAGCCGCGCGTTTGGAGACCGAACTCCACCTCAGTCGCGGAAGTTCACGTACTGCAGGGGGAGCCGGTAGTCGAGGCCCTTGAGGAGGGCGATGACCTGCTGAAGGTCATCGCGCTTCTTGCCCTGGACCCGAAGCTGGTTCCCCTGAATCTGCACCTGGACCTTCAGCTTCGAATCGCGGACGGTCTTGGAGAGCTCCTTAGCGGCGTCCTGGGCGATGCCTTGATTGAGCATGAACGTTGCCTGGAAACGACCACCACCGACCTCTTTGGGTGTTCCGCCGCTCAGCGCCTTGAGTGAGACTTTGCGCCGTACCAGCTTCTCCTTGAGCACATCGATGGCAGCTTCGAGCCGATGGTCGGTTGACGATTCCACCACGATCTCGTCGTCGGCAGCTCGGATGGTCGAGTTAGTTCCTCGAAAGTCGTACCGGTTGGCGAGCTCGCGCGATGCCTGGTCGACTGCGTTGGTCACTTCTTGTGGATCTACTTCTGAAACGATGTCAAAGGTGGGCATGAAGGGCACATTACCCCGTTGCCGGGTGTGCTTCTTCCTTCCTGAAGCTCTCACAAGGGCGCGATAGGCTTCGAATCGCTGGGTGAATGCCCTTTGAGATCGCCGAAAAGAGGACGAGGTAGGTATGAGAACGCTCGATCATCTGGACATCCAACCGCAGGGCGAAGTCTTCTGGGACTCCCCGTCACCGGTGCTGTATGAGCACACGTTGGCAGCTGGTCTTGGGTCCATTGCCCACGGTGGTGCTCTCGTCGTCGACACGGTCCCGTATACCGGACGGAGCCCCAAGGACAAGTTCGTCGTTCGCTATCCCGAGACCGAAGCCGAGATCTGGTGGGGCGATGTCAACCACCCGATGGAGCCAGAGGTCTTCGACGCTCTCTACGCCAAGACGGCCGCCTACCTGTCGAGCCGCGACAAGCTCTACGTCCAGGACAACTACGCCGGCGCCGACCCGGAATACAGCCTGGGAATCCGGGTAGTCACCGAGAGCGCCTGGCACGCCATGTTCGCGCGAAACATGTTCATCCTGCCCCGGGTCTTCAGCCAGGGTGATGAGGTTCAGGCGTTCTTCAACGCCGACTTCTCCGTCGTCCACGCTCCATTCCTCCATGCTGATCCGGAGGCCGACGGTACCCGCAGCGAAGTGTTCATTTGCGTGAGCCTCGAGCGCAAGATCCTCCTCATCGGCGGCTCCCGGTACGCCGGCGAGATGAAGAAGTCGGTCTTCTCGGTAATGAACTATCTGCTGCCCAAAGCCGGGGCCCTCAGCATGCACGCCTCAGGCTCGGTCGGCAAGGAGCGCGGTGACACAGCTGTCATCTTCGGGCTCTCCGGCACCGGCAAGACGACGCTGGCCACCGATCCGACCCGTCTCATGATCGGCGATGACGAGCTCGGCTGGGGCGAGTCGGGCGTGTTCAACATCGAAGGCGGCTCCTACGCCAAGACGATCCGCCTGAGCACCGAAGATGAACCCCTCATCTATGAAGCCGCCAACCTGTTCGAGTCGATCCTCGAAAACGTGATCGTGAATGAGGAATCACGTCGTCCCGAGTTCGATGACGGCAGCAAGACGGAAAACACCCGGACGTCGTATCCGCTCGCGCACCTGCCGAACATCGCACCCCATTTGCGCGGCGGGCATGCCTCCAACATCGTGTTCCTCTCGGCCGACGCCTTCGGGGTTCTGCCCCCGATCGCCAAGCTGACGAGGGAACAGGCCATGTACTACTTCGTGAGCGGCTACACCTCGAAGCTGGCCGGCACCGAACGCGGCATCCAGGAGCCCGAGGCGACGTTCTCGCCGTGTTTTGGGGCCCCGTTCCTCCCGTTGCCTCCCTCCTATTACGCCGACGTGCTCAAGGAGAAGATCGACGAGTTCTCTCCGGACGTCTGGATGATCAATACCGGATGGTCGGGCGGGCCCTACGGGGTTGGCTCGAGAATCCGGATTCCCCATACCAGGGCCATGCTCAACGCCGCCCTGGCGGGCGATCTGGATGGTGCCGAGTTCCGGGATGATCCGGTCTTTGGAATCGCGGTGCCGACTGAGATCGCCGGTGTGCCGACAGAGATCCTCACGCCCCGCGATACCTGGGCAGATGCCGACGCGTTCGATGCGCAGGCTCGCAAGCTGGCCGGCATGTTCTTGGACAACTTCGTGCAATACGCCGAGAACATGGACCCGGCCGTGCTGGAGTCCGGTCCCCGCGGGTAAGCATCAGACTGAGAGCCGCTAGTCGAACCCGACGGTAACGGAGGGGCCGCGGCGGTTGTCGCTGGGTTCGTAGCGGTACTCGGGGTGTGTCAGGTCTATGACCGTAAAGGTCACCGTATCGGTGTCGATGGGGCCTGATTCGATGATCACCCTGCCCCTCTTGCCGGTCGTGCCCGTAACGACTCGCACGTCGCCGCTACTGAAGCGGCCGACAACCACCACGCCCTCCTGGTCGCGCCCGTCGTCGTTGCGGACCTGCACCTCGATCCGGGCGTAAGGCTCGTCGTCGTCGCCCTTCGCATCCCCCTTCAGGTTGTGAATGTGGATGGTGCCGAGCGTGGGGATTGTCGTGGTTGTGGTGGACGGGACCGTCGTCGTGGTGGTCGTCGTCGGAACGGTCGTCGTAGTCGTCGTGGATGGCACGGTGGTCGTTGTTGTTGTCGTTGTCGTCGGGACCGTGG
>SHLN01000268.1 GCA_004283105.1 Acidimicrobiia bacterium | reverse complement strand
GGCTCTCATGCACCGATTCGATCCCGGCCCGGTAGACCTCGGCCGTGTAGGCGCTGTAGCTGATCACGAGGGCGGTGATGCCCCAGAACAGCTCGCTCGTCGGCACTCCCCTCAGCTGGAGTGCCGGGACGCCGAAGCCGAGCAGCACGATCAGCAGGATGATGGGGATACCCCGGATGAGATCGATATAGGTAACCGCCAGCATCCGGAGGGGGAAGAAGGCCGGGCCGCGCAGCGCCCGGATCATGGCGATGATCAGCGAGATGACGAGGATGAGAACCTCGGCGATGAGGAACATCCGTACGTCGAGCCAAAACCCGCTCACGACGGCGGGCCAGGCTTGCCGGAAGTGGTACCAGTTGAAGAACTGGCGCTGGACGTCGGGCCACGCCTCAGATGTCAGGACGAGGGTGAGGGCCGCACCAAAGAAGACAACGGTGGCGATGAAGGCGATGAGGGCGCCCCGCGCTCCCTCTTCTCTGATGCGGGTCCTTCGGCCGGGCCCAAACAGGCCCGGCCCGCGCCCGAAGCCGGGGGCCGACGGATCGGTCGCCGGTTGGGCCACTGAGGGGCCTACCCCGTGATCACGTTGATGTCGCCGCCCTGCTCGAGCCACCGGGCGACAAGCGCGTCGAGCGTTCCGTCGCTCCGCAGGTCCTCGATGACCTCATCGACGCAGGCCTTGAGCGAGTTGCCACTCTCGAACAAGAGGCCGTAGTCGTCCGGGGCGGCCGCCTCGGACTCGAACTTGCCGGCGATGACCGAGCCATCCACCTGCGCCGCAGTGACGAAGTAGGCGGTGGGAAGATCGACGACGAGGCCCTCGATCTGACCGGCGTTCATGGCCGCCTCGACGTCGGTGTTGTCGTCGTACACATTCGGCTGCGTGTCTGGCTCGATCACGTCCTCGATGAAGGCGAGGCTGGTGGTGCCGATCTGGGCTCCGAGCTTGGCGCCCTTGAGGTCGGCGACAGTCGAGGCGCTTGCGTACTCCGAGTCGGCCAGCGTGACGAGCGCCTGGGTGGTCGTGTAGTAGGGGACGCTGAAGTCGATGACCTCTTCGCGCGCCGGGTTGATCGAATACTGCTGGACGTTGAAGTCGAAGTCCTTCGGCCCAACCGCGATGGCTTCTATGAACCCGACACGAGTCCATTTGACCTGATCGTCGGTGAAGCCCAACGCGTTGGCGATCTTGTAGGCGAGGTCACCCTCGAACCCGCTCTTTGACTCGGGCACGTTGAAATTGTCGTCGCCGACGCCGATCCAGGGTGGAAAGGCCGGGTCGCTCGTAGCGATGGTGAGGAAGCCATCCTCAACGAGATTCAGGTCGGCGAGATCGCAGCTGCCGCTGCCACCGTCTCCGCCTTCATCGTCGCCGCCGCACGCAGCGGCAACCATCGCCAGCACAACAAACAGAATCAAACCGAACTTCGTCCGCATGGGGGCTCCCTCCTCGTCCTTGGAAGAAGGCTACTCGGTGGCTGCCTACCCCTGGAAAGGCGGGGGCCCGGGCGCTGGCGGTGCACCCGGGCCCAGGCGGCTCTGCGGGGTGGCTCGGGCGTCCACCCACCGCTAAGACGCTGTGCGAACACGGTAGTGGCCGGAGTCCCAAATAGGCGGGATTTTCGCGTTCTTCAGCAGGCAAAGACCAACCGGGAGTCCGGCGACGGCTGCCCCGGGAGTGACCGGGGTGGCTCGGTAGGATTCGCGGGACGAACGAAGGGAATGTGAGGGGACCATGGCGACCATTCGCGCGTATCACCGTCCGGGGAGCCTCGACGAGGCGTTGACCCTGCTTGCCGAGACCGGGGCCACGATCCTGGCTGGGGGTACCGTGGTAAACGGGCCACTCGAGGATGTCCCGACCGACGTCGTGGACCTCCAGGCGCTCGGCCTCGACGCCATCGAGGCAGACGGCGACCGCCTTCGGCTCGGATCCATGGTGAGACTCAGCGATCTCGAAGCGAGCGAGCTGGCACCGGCTCTGCTGCGGGACCTGGCGCGGCGGGAAGCCCCCAACACGCTGCGCAATGCCGCCACGGTCGGAGGAACCGTCGTGGCCGCCGACCCCGAAAGCGAACTACTCGCCGGACTGCTCGCCTTCGATGCAGCCGTCACGGTGATCCGCTCGAACGGACCCGAAACCATGGCGCTCGGCGACCTCTTCGGCGACCGGTCCCGGCTCGCGGCCGGGATCGTCACGAGCGTCAGCGTCGACGTGGGTGGTGACGCCGCGGCCGAGCGGACCGGGCGGACCCCGGCGGATCGGCCGATTGTCATGACGGTGGCTCGCCGAGCCGAGGACGGATCGACGCGCCTTGCTCTGACCGGGGTCGACACCACTCCGGTGCTGGTCGAGATCGACGCCCTCGACACTCTGGAGCCGCCCGCCGACTTCCGGGGCTCGACCGCCTACCGGCGAGAACTGGCCGGGATACTGGCCCGCCGAGCTATGACGCGCCTGGGGGAGGCATCATGAAGATCACCATCACCATCAACGGGGTCGAACGGACCGTTGCCTGTGAGCCGCACGAGTCGCTCAAGACGGTGCTGCGCCGCGAGGGCTACTACAGCGTCCGGTTTGGATCGGAGACGGGCGAGACCGGCGCCTCGGCCGTGCTCATCGATGGCCGGCTCGTGTCCACCGAGATTCTGCTGGCGGCCCAGGCCGACGGCGCGGTGGTCGAAACGGTCGAAGGTCTGGCTCCGGGCCGAGGCCTCGATCCAATCCAGGAAGCTTTCATCGTGACCGGCGCCATTCAATCCGGCTACTCGACACCCGCCATGATCATGGCCACGAAAGCCCTGCTGGCGCGTACCCCCGATCCGACCGAGGAGGACGCTCGGGAGATGTTGACCGGGATTCTCGATCGGGAGACCGGTTACGTGCGGCCTGTTCAGGCGATTCTGCGGGCGGCCGCGGTCCTGCGCGGCGAGGAGGTCGAACCGGTGGACGCCTGGCTCGTGCCCGCCCTGACCGGGCCGGAAGTTGACGGTCCCGTCGACCTCACCAGTCCGCTTTCCGGGGTTCCGGCGGCGGCGCCCCTCGTCATTCCGAGTCCTGAGGTCCCGGAGACCCACGTGGTTGGCAAGCCGGAACGCAAGGTAGACGCCATCAAGCTCGCCAAAGGGCGGCCCGCCTTTACCGACGACATCGAGATGCGGGGCATGCTCAACGCCAAGATGCTCTACAGCCCCCATGCCCACGCCCGCATCGTGAGCATCGCCGACTCC
>SHLN01000267.1 GCA_004283105.1 Acidimicrobiia bacterium | reverse complement strand
CCTCCAAGCGGGCCGGCACCGGCCGGCTCCGGTAGCGAACCTTCACTTCGATCGCCGGATCCGTCGGGGGTCGGCCACTCACAAAGGAGACGTCCCGCACCTCACACCCGCCCGCCAGCAAGTCGTGGCGATCACCGATGACCACGGTGGAGGCGGCGGCGTCGATCTCCACCACGATCCGCGGATCCTGGAAGGCGACACCGAGGCCGCGCCGCTGCCCAACGGTGAACCCGGCGGTTCCCCCGTGCGAGCCGACCACAGTGCCGGCCATATCGACAATCGGGCCGGGGCGAGCGGTCTCCGGGAAGTGCTCGGCCAGGAAGTCGCGATAGTTGCCGGCTCCCACGAAGCAGATCTCCTGGCTGTCGGGCTTGCCGGCGGTGCGGAGCCCGAGCCGGGCGGCGTGGTCCCGGACTTCCGGTTTGGTGAGTTCCCCAACGGGGAGCTGAATGCGCGCCAGCTGGTCCTGGGTGAGCATGTGCAGCACGTAGGACTGGTCCTTGCCGGGGTCGACGCCCCGCCGCAAGGTGTGGCCGTCGGAACCCGGTACGACCCGGGCGTAATGGCCGGTGGCCAGCACGTCGGCACCAAGCTCGGCGGTCCGTTCCAGCAGTGCCTGAAAGCGCACGGTTCGATTGCACTCGACGCAAGGATTGGGTGTCCGGCCGGCGAGGTAGCTGCTGCCGAATGGCTCGACCACCGCCGCACGGAACTCGTCGACGTAGTCGAGCACGTAATAGGGGATGTCGAGCTGAGCCGCTACCCGGCGGGCGTCCTCGGCGTCGCCGACCGTGCAACAGCCGGCGGTGGGCAGGTTCCCGTCGGCGTCTTCCCATTGCTTGAGGGTGACGCCGATCACTTCGTGACCGGCCTCGCTCATCAGGGCGGCGGCCACCGACGAATCGACGCCACCACTCATCGCCACAACCACCTTCATGCCAGGTCCTCCAGCACGTCGAGCACGATCTTGGCCGCCAGCTCGGCATCCGCGGGGACTGTGGTCCATCCGAACGAGAAGCGGATGGCTTCGGCGGCCTCCGTTGGCGACATGCCCATCGCCGCCAGCACATGGGAGGCCTCGACGGCGCCGCTCTGGCAGGCCGAGCCGGCGGCGGCCGCCAGACCGGATTGATCGAACCGGATCAACAGTGTCTCCGATGTGTGGCCGGGAAACCCGAGATGGGAGTGCTGTACGAGGCGCCGGTCAGGGGGGCCGTTGACTTTCAACCCGGGCACTGCCTGCGCGAGATGCAGCTCGAAGGCATCGCGGGCGGCAGCCACCCGCTCCCGAAATCCCTGCCGGTCGGCAACCGTCGCCTCCATCGCCGCCACCATGGCTGTGGCTCCCATCAGGTTCTGAGTCCCGGCCCGACGGCCCATTTCCTGGCTGCCGCCGTGGACGGCGGGCTCGAGCCGGACGCCGTCGCGGACATAGAGCAGGCCGATGCCCTTCGGACCGCCGAATTTGTGGGCTGCCAGGGAGAGCAAGTCGACCCCGAGCTCCGCCACATCGACATCCTCGGAGATGAAGGCTTGCACCGCATCGGTGTGTACCCGCGTCCTGGGATTGATGGAATGGACGCCGGTGGCAATATCGGAGACCGGCTGGCGGGCGCCGGTCTCGTTGTTGGCCAGCATGACCGATACGACGGCGGTTTCCTCCCCCACCGCCGCGACGACGCCGTTTGGATCGACGAGGCCGTCTTCATCGACGGTGACGCGGGTGACCCGGGCACCCAATCGCTCGACAAAACTGGCGGACTCCAGCACCGCCTTGTGCTCGACCGCGCTCACGACCACGTGGCTCGGAGTTCCGCCCGCCAGAGCTGCTCCGGCTACCGCAAGGTTGTCGGCTTCGGTGCCGCCCGCCGTAAAGACAATCTCGCTCGGCCGCGCCGCCCCGAGCGCGGCTGCAGCCCGCTCGCGGGCCTCTTCGAGTGCGTTCTTGGCCGTCCGGGACACCGCGTGGACGCCCGACGGGTTGCCGAACGAGTCGCGGGCGCTCTCCATGGCGTTCCACGCCTCCGGCCGCATGGGAGTGGTAGCGGCATGATCGAGATACAGCATCGGGTGATCTTATTGAAGAACCGCCGCCTGGGAGCCGCTCAGTCGTTCGTCACGTGCCCGTGAAGCCGGCGTCCCGCTTCTCGACGAAGGCCTGCACCCCCTCGCGGGCATCGTCGCTGCCAAACAGCGCCTTGAACTCGGCCAGCTCGGCCTCGAGGCCGTCTTCGACTCCGAACCCGGCGAGCATGGCTCGCTTGGCGGCCGCCAGCGCTCGGGTCGGCCCGCTCGCCCACTCTTGAGCGTCGGCGATGGCGCGCTCGACAACCTCCGCCGGTGGGAGCACCTGGTCGGCGAGGCCGATGGCGAGCGCCTCGGCGGCGTCGACCATGCGACCGGATAGGACGAGCTCCTTGGCGCGTTGCCAGCCGACGAGTCGAGTGAGGCGCTGCGTGCCCCCGGCACCGGGGATGATTCCGAGCTTGATCTCGGGTTGTCCGACTCTGGCGTCCTCGGCCAGGTACCGGAAGTCGGCACCCATCGCCAGTTCCAGGCCGCCGCCGAGGGCGAAACCGGTGACGGCGGCAATCGTCGGCTTGTCCAACTGCTCGAGACGGGAGACGGCCAGGCCGAGGTCGGCCGCCAGCGCATCCTCGCCATCGCGCTCGAAGACGGCGGCGAACTCCTTGATGTCGGCTCCGGCGGCGAAGTGCTCGCCCCCGGTGATCACCATCGCTCGCAAGCTGGGATGACCGGCTTCGCCAACGGCCTCGGCGATAGCGGACACAAGCTCGCCGTTGAGCGCGTTGACGGGCGGACGGTCGAGGCGGATGATGCCGACGTTTCCGTCGGTGCTGAATTGAACGAGGCCCATGCCGGGAGCCTACTCAGGCCCCGTCCCCTTGATCCGTGGGCTGCAACAGTCCCTCGGCCGCCGTCCAGGGGTCGATCCGCCGGGCGACGATATCGTCCACGGCGGCGTCGATCTGCGGCTGGTCGACCCGTGCTTCGATCCGCCGGGCCAGGGCCTCCATCATGGCGACCCGAACCTCCCGCTCGGCTTGGCGCCGGGCCACGGCAACTCCAGCGTCTCCATCGAGGTGCTCCTCGTGGCGCCGCACCGCATCCCACAACTCCTGGACCCCCTGGCCGGTTTGTGCGACCGTCGTCACCACCGGCGGAGTCCATGCTCGTTCGGGTCCGTCGTGAAGCATGTGGTTGAGGTCGGCAACGGTGGCCTCCACGCCGGGACGATCG
>SHLN01000056.1 GCA_004283105.1 Acidimicrobiia bacterium | reverse complement strand
CCTCTTCAACGACCCCGCTCCTGTGGCCGGCCGGCCGGCCGCCACCGCCGACGGAGGGTTTGGGGAACAAGCCGCTCCCCGCCAGGCCCGCCAACTGGCGGCCGACATCGACTGGATGACGCTTCGCCAGGCCCACGATCGCACCTCTATTCCCATTTCGACGCTTCGCAAGTGGGCGAGGAAGGGGAAGGTTCGGGCCCGGCTCGCCCGGATCGACGGCAAGGAGCTCAGGTTCGTAGCGTTCGACGACATTGTGGACCGTGCCAAGAGCCTCGATCGGGTGGTCGTTGATATCCGCGAACCGGTTGCGGAGCGGGCCGAATCCCCTTCGCCGGCGGCGGGGGTAGAAGCTCATATCGAGCCTGTCGCCACGGTGGAGTCCGTATCGAAAGAGCCGCCTCCGGTGACCGAAGCAGAGCCCGAGCCACCGCAGGCGCAGATTGCGCCGACGGTGCCGGAGGGCTCGATCCTCGTCCCGATCGATGCCTGGGATCGGCTGCTCGGCCAACTCGGCAACCTGCACGAAGCGGGCCAGCAGTTGGCGGACGCTCGGGAGCGAGCTGCCAAAGCCGAGACGGAGTCGGACTTCCTGAAAGAGCGGCTGCGAGAGATGCGCAAGCGCGCCGAGCAGGCCGAACTGGCCCTCGACGTGCATTCCGCCGCGGAATTGCTGCCGGAAGCGCCGCCGCCAACCGAGCCGGTGCTCCAGATCGGCTGGCGGAGGTTTCGTGACCGCTGGCTCGGCAGATAAGTAAGGTTCGCGCCGGAGGCACTATGAACGATCGAGAAGCAGGCTGGCTGGCTCTGGCTGCCGGGATCGTCTTGATCCTGGTAGCAGTACTTGCCGATGTGCTCGGCTACGGACCCGGCGAAGACAGCTTTGGTCCGGGTCAAATCATTGTCACGATCATCGGATCGGCCCTGGCCGGCTACGGCGTGTGGCGGTTGCTCCGACTCCGTCGGGATTCCTGACGCTCCTCGCTAGCGTTGGTCGTCGGCAACGAAGAGATACTGGTGACCGACCGCGAATGGATCAGCAGGGGTGCTGCACCGCACCCGGCCCCGCCTAGCCCCAATCTGGCACTGGCCGGAGGCGAATTCCTGGCCGCCGGTCTGCAACGGATCAGCCTCGAACAGCTCGATTACGCCGTCGCCGCCTTGACGGGAATGCGGATCGACATCGGCATTCATGAAGCCCGCAAATCGCTCCGCCGGGTCCGGGCGGTGCTCCGCCTGGTTCGCGACCCGCTCGGCGATCGAACCTACCGGGCCGAGAATGTGGCGCTGCGAGACGCCGGACGTCTCATCGGCGGCTCGCGGGATGCCACGGTGATGGTCGAAACAGTGTCCGGTCTCGCCTTCCTCTACCGCGACCTGCTCGTACCGGGCGCATTCGATGTGCTGCGCAGCCACCTCCTCGAGCGCGACAAACTCATTCGCCGCCGGGTGTCCGGTGAGCGGATCGACGAGGTGGTGCTCGCCCTGACCGGTGCCCGGGAACGGTTTGCCGCCTGGCCGAGCAGGCAGGGCACCTCGGGCACCCTCGACGAGGGCTTCTCAACGGTGGAAGCGGGGATCCGGCGGGTCTATCGGCGGGGCCGCAACCGGATGGCCGACGCCTACCTCGAGGAAACGCCCGAGGCGTTTCATGTGTGGCGCAAGCGGGTGCGGTACCTACGGTTCCAGATGACGCTGCTCGAGGGCATGTGGCCCGGAATGCAGCGGGGGATCGTCAAAGATCTCGCCTACCTGGCAGATGCCCTCGGAGCCGAACACGATCTGGCGGAGCTGTACCGCCTGCTGGATGAGGAGCCCGAGATGCTGCCGGACGAGAACGCCCGTCATCTGTTGCAGGGATTGCTCCTGCGCAATCGGACCAGGTTGCAGGCGGCGGCGCATCCGGTCGGCGCCCGGCTCTATGCAGAGGCGCCCCGGGCGTTTACCCAGCGCCTCGGTACCTACTGGGAGGCCTGGAGGCCCGCGACCGGCCAGGTCGGCTAGGCGCCTGCTACTTCCCGGCGGCGAGCATGCTCTCCAATCGGACGAAGTCCTTTCTGAGCGCTCGAACCAGCCATCGTTTCATCAACGGAGCCAGGATCTTCGCAGTGCCGGAGGCATTGATCTCCATGCTGATGGCCAATTCGGTGGAGTCGTCAACCGCGGTGAACCGTGTGACCATCGTTCCGGCCATCGGCCCGGTCCAAGACTCCTCGAGGAGTCGACCGTGTTCGAATGCCCGTAGTTCGTGGACGAACTCCACCCGGCGGCCCGGGTACTCGTCGATGGCCCGATACGTACTGCCGGGCCCGACCGGATCTGCTGTGAGGGGTGTGCGCTCCACGGCGGGTTTGACCCATTCGGGACGCCGACCGATGTCGGCGAGCACCGGGAACACATCGGTGAGGGGCTGCGCCACCACCTGCTGGAGCTCGATGATCACACGTCCTCCTCCTCGTCGGCGCTACGAGCAGTATGGGCAGGTGGAGTGGGTCCACCGCTAGGGGCGTTGGGCACACCCTCCCACCATCGTGCTGCTAGCCGTGCTCGGCGAGGAACTCCTCGCTCAGATGGGCGGCAGCCGCCCGGTCGAGGTACCAGGTGACATCGGCGGCTCCCTCCATGACCGTTCGGGCCGGGTAGGCGACGCCTCCTTCGAGTATCTGAGCGACGACCTCGGCCTTCGTTTGGCCGGTCACGAGGAACACGACCTCAGAGGCACGGTGCAGGAGCCGGAAGGTAGCGCTCAGGCGCCACATCTCTTTGTCCGGCACCCAGTTCGCAACGAACAACCGGTCGCTCTCGTCGAGTGCCTCGGTGCCGGGAAACAGTGAGGCGGTGTGACCGTCGGTGCCGAGACCCAGGATCACGAGGTCGGCCCGGAACGTCTCACTCCCGAACAGCTCCGCCAGCGTCTGCTCGTAGTGGTCGGCCGCCTCGTGGGGGGACTCGAAGTGGGTGGGCAGTACATGGAACGTTGCCTCGATGTCTTCCACGAATGCCTCGCGGGCCATGCGTGCGTTCGAGTCTTGATGATCGGCGTCCACCCAGCGCTCGTCACCGAGGAAGAGGTGGACCCGTGACCAATCGAGCTCCTGATCCACGAGGCGGGTGTACGTCACCCGGGGAGTGCTTCCGCCGGACAGGAACAGGCTGACCGGCCCGTCGTGCTCGGCCATGGCAGATTGAAGCGACCGGGCGATGGCGGTGGCGGCCAGGTCGGCGAGGAGGTCGGCGTCGTCGAAGACACGCACGTGGAGTTGCATGGCGCCAGGGTAGGTAGGTTGGCGGCATGCGGCACGTCATCTGGGACTGGAACGGCACGTTGTTCGACGACCTCCATATCGTGGTCGAGTCGGTCAACGCGTCGCTGGCTGAGCTGGGTGCGCCGCCCATCGATGCCGATGGGTACCGGGATCACTACACCCGGCCGGTCAATCTGTTCTACGAGCGATTGCTCGAGCGCCAGCTCACCGCCGACGAGTGGAAGCAGATCGATGCCACGTTCCACGACACGTATCGGCTCGCCCTGCCCCGGGCGGGTCTGGCGCTCGATGCGCTCGATGCCCTCGCCACGGTGGTCGAGCGGGGATGGAGGCAGTCGATTCTCTCGATGTGGTGGCACGAGGAGCTCGTGCCGTTCGTGGAGGGACGGGGACTGAGTGGCTTCATGGACCGGGTGGACGGAAACCACCACGATGCGGGGGAGACCAAGCAGATCCACCTCGAGCGCCACCTGGAGCAGCTGGGAATCGCAGAACTGGGGGCTGAGGCGTTCCTCGTGGTCGGGGATGCGCTCGATGATGCCAGGGCCGCCATCGGCGCCGGAGTGCCGTGCGTCCTCTACGACAGTGGCTCGCACCACCGTTCAGAGCTCGAGGCGCCTGGAGTGCCGGTCGTCGAGTCACTGCAGGCGGCCCTCGATGCCTGAGCGGGTGACGATTGCGTGGGAAGGCGGGACGGTGTCGGGCCGTTTCGTGCCCGCCAACGGCTCGACCGGCGTGCTGCTCGCGCACGGCGCCGGGCTCGGGCAGGACCACGAGTGGATGGTCTACGTTCGCGACGGGCTGGCGGCGGCCGGCATCCCGGTCATGACCTTCGACTATCCGTACATGGAGGCCGGCCGCAAGGCCCCCAATCCCGCCCGCATCCTGTTGGCCTGTCACCGGGCGGCCTTGGCGGAACTGCGGACCCGGGTCGTCCGGGTCGTGCTGGCCGGGAAATCGATGGGCGGCCGGATGGGATCACACGTTGCCGCCGACGGCGAGGACGTCGCCGGACTCGTGTTCTACGGGTATCCCCTCGTCGGGGTCGGCAAGACCGAGCCCCGGGACGTATCGCACCTCGCCGACGTCGGCGCCCCCATGCTGTTCGTGCAGGGCACGCGAGATCGCATGGCGCCGCTCGACCTCATCGAGCCGGTGGTCGAATCGACGCCGGACACAACGATCCACATTATCGAAGACGGTGATCACTCCTTCCGGGTGCTCAAGCGCACCGGCCGTGAACCGTTCGAGGTCCTCGACGAGGTAGTGGCCGCCACCGCCGACTGGATTTCCACGCTCTGACGAGGAACTAGGAACTAGGAACCAGGAACCAGGAACCAGGAACCAGGAACCAGGAACCAGGAACTAAGCCCCAAACTCCTCCTCCAACTGCAGCACCTTGTTGAGTCGTCTGAGATGTCGTTCCTCTCCGGAGAACTCCGCTCCGATGAACGAACGCACCAGCTCGGAGGCCTGGGCTACGCCGATGACCCTGGCGCCGAGGGTGAGCACGTTGATGTCGTCGTGCTCGACCGCCTGATGGGCCGTATAGGCGTCGTGGGCGACGGTGGCCCGGATGCCCTTGAGTTTGTTGACGGCGATGGAGGCACCGGCGCCGGAACCGCAGATGAGGATGCCCCGCTCGGCCGAACCGTCCAGCACGGCTCGTCCGAGGGCGGCGGCGTAGTCGGGATAGTCGACCGGTTCGGTCGAGTGGGTCCCGACGTCCACCACCTCGTATCCCATGCCCCTCAGTTCGGTGGCAATGATCTCTTTGAGCTCGTATCCGGCATGGTCGGCACCGACGGCAATCTTCATGTGAGGGAGGGTAGCGGTGCGGTCAGTAGAGCGGATCAACCCGATAGAGCCTGGCGAAGGCGCCGATCCAAACGCTTCCATCGGCCATGAACGGCCACCTCTCCCATGTCGGGCGAGCCGGCGATGTGCGAAAGGAAAGGGCACCCGGCGCAACCCAATAGAGCAGGGCAGAGACGTCATGTTGTCGAAAACCTCAGGGTTGGCCTGATTCGTCGGTTGCGAGCGGAGCACAGTAGGAGATGGGTTGGTCGTGGCCGTTCACCTCGATGAACACACACGCCTCATCGGGAAGACCGAACTCGTCGAAGGCGTCCTGCATAGCGGTTGGGTTGCTTCCACATCCTTCGGTGGTCTGGAAGGTATCGCCGACCCTCACGGAACCGAGCTCGTTGTCAGTCCCGATTGCACACAGTTCGACGGTCGTCTCATCCCATACGAGACGGCCGGAGGTGTCGACCACCTGCACGGCAGCGAGGGGCTGGGCAACCACGTTCATGTGCACGGTGTGGATGCCGCGGCCCCAGTCATCGAGGTCGATTCTCCAGTCCACGGCGTTGAAAGTGAGTACTTCGAGAGAACTAGCAGTGACCTCACCCGGGGGAGCCTTCCGGTAGAGCTGGCCGTCGCCTCCGACCCAAATCGTGCCGTCCGGGCCGATGGCTATCGTGCGGAGCTCCCCGGCCTCGACGATGAAGTGGTGCCCACCGTGCCAGCCGCGTGCGACGAACCGGCCATAGGCGCTCTGTTCCAATGCCCACATCGAACCGTCCGGATCGCGTGTGAGGGTGACCGTTGTGGAGTCATCGGCATCCCACGGTTCGAGATCCCACACACCGTCCGCGAGGCGCCAGAGTTCCGGACTGGTCCTCCAATCCTGTGCCGAGGCCCACACGGTCCCGTTCCCCCCGACAACGACCTGCTCGAACCATTGTCCCGTCACGAGTGGCCTCCATTGGTCACCTTCGATCCGTCCGAGACCGTCCCAGCCTGCCAGCCACACGGCGCCGTCCGGTCCGACGTCCAGGGCCAGTGGCTCAAATGGGGCCTGCCCGATAAGCGACCACTCGTCCTCGGCCCAGCGGTAGATGTAGGTGCCTTCATAGGCGCTCGTCACGGCCAGCCAGAGGGAACCTTCAGATCGTGTGGCCGTTGCGGCGACCCAGCAGGCGACCGGGTCGTCGGGCACAGGTGGAAGCGGATCCCAACGGGCGGCGCGGTACTCGAATGCCCGGCATCCAATCCCGGCCCAGACCCGTTCTCCCGCGGAGTCGACCCACATGTCGCCGTTGAGGTCACCGACGCCCGCCACGCTGAACTCTGCTCTGGCGTAGGTGAGCCAGCCGTCTGATGTGAATCTCGCGACTCCCGCATTTCCGGCGAGCCACAGGTCTCCGCTCGGCCCCACAGTCATCGTCCCGACGTCGATGATCGGTGGCTGGTCCTCAATGAAGAACTCGCTCCATTCGGTGCCGTCGAACTGCATGAGTCTTCCTTTGGTGGCGAGCCAAAGGTCACCGTTGGGCGCTACCGCCATGTCGGTGATCCATGTGTGCAATCGGTCGTCCGACAGCGCCACCGTGGAGATCGCCCCATCGGCGATCCTGATGAGGACTTCTCGCCAGTTGTCGCCGGCCCAATCGTTCCCTGGCTCGAACACTTCGGCGAGCGCCCACACGGATCCGTCGGGGCCGGCGGCCATGGATTGGATGAAGCCTTCTAGTGGTCCCGCCGTTTCGTCGAGCCCAACGGACCCGACCCACGAGGCGATCGTCGTTGGAGCCCCGTCTTCGGCCATGATGTGGACGATGTGGGTGTCCCGGGCTAGCCACACGCCTCCCTCGGTGTCCACAGAGATCGCCGACGGCCAGCCATCCAACGACGTGCGCGACCAGGCACCGTCATAGCGCCACAGCGAATCGTCGGCGAGTGCCCATATGACTCCTTCGGGCCCGATGGCGAGATCCTCGATGTACCCGTCGACCTTGGTGGTGGGCACCTCGTCGTGGAACGGAGGCGGACCGTGGTGGATGTGCGACTGGGTCGTCCACGCCGACCGCTCACGCGTGACGAGCCAAACGGTTCCGTCGGAAGCCACGGCCAGTGGGCCAACTTCGGGCGTGAGTCGGCCGTTCTCGGACATCTCTTGATTCACCACGCTGCCTTGGATCCATTCGAAACCGTTCCAGCGGGATATCCCCCGGGCGGTAGCGGCGAACATGGATCCGTCGGGTCCCGCCGCCAGTTCGTGGACACCGAGCGGACCCGTTCCGTCCGAGTCTGTGAGCCGGTCGAACTCGCCGGTGGCCGGGTTGAGCCGTACGACACCGGCCGGGCCTCCCGCCCATATCAGCCCGTCCTCGTCGAATGCGATTGTCCGGAACACGTTGGGATTGAGGTACTCCGTCACTCTGCGACCGAGGTCATGGCCTGGCTCTGACTGATGGAAAGCCACGGGATAGGTCTCCAAGGTTCCGACGTTGACGCTCGTCATCTCGAGCGCGGTTGTGTTGGTAGTGGAGGCCGGTCGGTCGACACCGTCGGCCGACCGGTCACCTCGGCCCAGCACGAACCCATACCCGAGTCCGGTTGCCAGCGCGACAACGACCGCAACCACGAGCCAACGGGGCGAAGCCCGCGGTTCCGAGCCGGTCGCGCTCGTCTCGCCGTCCTGGGTGACGTCGAGCACCTGGACTGCCGGTTCCCCCGGAGGTGAACGGGACTTCATGCCCCCAATTCTCGCCGGTGGGAAGCACTTCCGATAGGGAAGAACGACAGGAAATGAGTCACCAATCGGATGGCGTCCCATAACATCGGCCCATGTCCGAAATCGTTGTCACCGGCGGCTCTGCCCTGTCCGGCACCGTTGCCGTCCTCGGCGCGAAGAACGCCGTGCTCAAGCAGCAAGTGGCGGCGTTGCTGGCTCCCGGCAAGCACCTACTCGAGAACGTGCCCCACATCGTCGACGTCGAGCTCATGGGCGACGTACTCCAGTACGTGGGGGCGTCCTGCGTGCTCGAAGACCATACGCTCGCCATCGATGTCCCCGAAGACATCACTCCGGAGGCTCCGCTCGACCTCGTTCGGCAGATGCGGGCCTCCATCCTCATGCTCGGCCCGCTGCTCGCCCGGTGCGGCAAGGTGCGGGTGGCGCTGCCGGGGGGTGACGACCTCGGGGCCCGGCCGGTCGACATGCACATCGACGGTCTTCGGCAGCTCGGCGCCGAGTTCGAGTTGCGCCACGGTGTTCTGGAGGGAACGGCCTCCCGGGGCTTGCTCGGCGCCGAAATCGCGTTCGATTTCCCGAGTGTCGGGGCCACCGAGAATGTCCTGCTGGCGGCGGTGCTGGCTCGTGGCGAGACGACGATCGACAACGCCGCCCGTGAACCCGAACTGGAGGACCTGGCCGCCTATCTGAACGCCATGGGAGCTCAAGTCAGTGGGGCCGGGACGTCCACCATCCGCGTGCTGGGCGTGGACCGACTCGAGCCCGCCACCCACCGGGTGGTGCCGGATCGGGTGGAGGCCGGAACCTACGCCATCGCCGGAGCCATCACCGGGGGCGACGTGAAGGTGGCCGATTGTGTACCCGACCACCTCCGTATGGAGCTGCGCAAGCTGCAAGAAGCGGGTTGCCGGGTCGAGGCGGGGGAGGACTGGGTGACCATCGACGGTCCCAAGCGGCCGACCGCTCTGAACTTCGCCACTCTCCCGTACCCGGGATTTGCCACCGATCTCCACCCCCAGATGGTGGCCCTGCTTGCCACGGCCGACGGCACATCGGTCATTACCGAGAACGTGTACGAGTCCCGGTTCAAGTACATCGGCGAGTTGAGCCGGATGGGAGCCGACATCTCCACCGACTGGCAGCACGCAGTCATCCGGGGGGTTCCGTACCTCTCTGGCTGCCCCGTGGTGGCTCCCGACATCCGGGCCGGTGCTTCGCTCGTGCTGGCCGGTCTCCGGGCTGAGGGCTACTCCACGATCTCCGAGGTGCACCATATCGACCGCGGCTACGAGGGTTTTGTCGACAAGCTGGCCGCCCTCGGTGCAAGCATCGAGCGGCGCGACTAGCCGGTGATTGATCCGTCGTAGTAGCTGCGGGCAAGTTCCCATGCCTGGCGTCCGACCGTTGCTCCCATGATTCGGCCTGCCAGGTCGTCGGCCCGGACGTGAATTCCGCCAAAGAGCCGTGAGATGCCGGCCTGGTCGGCGGCATCGGTATAGGTCGCCCACTGCAGGGTGATGTCGGTTGCCGGGCCGGCTTCGAACTCGAGCGAATTGGCCTCGATCGTCCACTCGCCGAGCCCGCTGGGGAAGTTCTCGCTGCCGGTGAAGCCGGCCATTACTTCGGCGGATGCCCGGCTGAACGTGCTGTGGCCCGACACGTAGCCGGCGAACGCAGGCGTTACGAAGGTCGGCTTCTGGTAGGGGATCCAGTCGACGGCGAGGATCCAATCGACTCCGGCGACATCCTCCTCGGGGTCGGCCAGGGTCCCGGTCCAGGCGCGGATGGCAATCTGGCCCTCGGCGCCGGTCAGAGACTCGTGCCGGGCTCCCGGCGCCGTGGTCTCCTCAGTGATGACCTCGACGAGGTCGTCAACGAGCGGGAGGCCTGCCGGGTGGTAGGAAGGTCCGTCCGGGTCGCTCGATTGGCCGAGTCCTCCCATGTAGCGGATCATCGAAATCGGTCGGACGTAGTCGTAGTGGCCTTTCGAGCCCCAGGCGGCCACCGCTGCGTCGTGATTTGCCCCATTGAGTGCCAGGTAGAGCTTGACGTCCCACTCGAGGCGGTCGACCGGCTCACCGGTTCCTCCGATTCGCAAGTCGGCGCCCCGCTGGTCGGAGATGGAGTTGGCGAGCGTGTTCCAGTGGCCGGGGGGCGTCTCCGAGTCCGGCCCATCAGCCCAGAACTCGGCCAGCACGCGTGCGAAGTCGGCTCGTTGCACGACGTTCGGGGCATAGCCGGCCGCGGTCACAGGGTTCACGTCGCGCCCGGTCCCGTCGTAGGTGCCGAGCGGGTTGGCCCCGAGCGAGCCGGGGGAGATGTCGATGGAAACCCCGTCTCCTGGATCGAGCAGGCTGCTGTACTCGATCACCTCAACCACCGAGTGCTTGAAGGCCTGATCGGAGTCCGGGTCGCCTAGATAGGGCGGGTCACCGGGATCGATCGGTACGCCGTCCGGCCCGGCCGGGGGCAGTGCGAACCCGGTCACGTATCCCCAGTGGGAGTCGATGAACTCCTGAACGCCGTTCTCGATCGGAATCCCGTTCTGGGAGATCATCTGCTCGAGTTGCAGTGGCTGCCACCGGTTGGGGTCGGTGAGGGTCGTTCCCGATTCGGTCACCTCCAGCGGGGGATTGACCGGCTGGTAGTCGGGGTCGAGGTAGCCGTCCGCTTCGTTTGCTCCGTCGGTGAGGGCTGTCGCCAGGATGGTTGCTCCGATCCGATTTCCCAGGGCGGCGGGCGAATCGCCCTCGGTCGTCGTGACAGCGCGCGGATAGCACAGGGTTTCCATGAGTCGGTCGATCTCGGTGATGGTCGCCTCGGCGCCGATGGACAGCAGATACCGCGACTCAAGCACCCGGAATGCTGCATAGCTGATGGCCTCGGCCCGAGCTGCTGCGAGGTCGGCAGCGTCGAGTTTCTCCGTCACGAAATAGCCGGCTGCGGTTTCGTCGTAGGCAGCCCAGGCATCCCACATTGCCGCCGAAGTGTGAAACAGGTTGCGGGCGTGCACCGTTGGCGCCGGTACGTCCCGGCGGATGGCATTGAGGAGCGCTTCGTTCCAGCGGCGGGCCACGGTCCATTCCGGGTTGTCGGCCGGTGCGGGACATGGACTCGACCCGGACTGGTCACTGAGGAGAAACGCCAGGCCCGCAATCGCAACGACGGCGGCTCCGAGGCCTCCGGCCAGGACCCAACGTCGGGATGGCTTGTTCGATGAAATCAGGGATACCTCTCCCACAGATGAGCACGGGGATCGTATCAAGGCGATCGACTCACCACATCCGTGCTCGTTGTGGTGGCTGGCTCACTACCCTCCCGACTCGCATGGCTTCCCAACGGCATTCCCGGCTCCGGATCGCTCTCGGCGCAGCACTCCTGCTCGTCTCCGCTGCGTGCCAGGCAGAGGATCTGCCCGACAATCCTGCTTCATTCGTCGACGTGGCAACCGAGGTCGGCCTCGACTTTCAGCATTCGGCCTTCCGCTGGGATGTGTCGGTCGACCTCGTCTCGATGATGGGTGGCGGGCTGTGCTGGATCGATTACGACGACGACGGCTGGCTCGACCTGTTCCTGACCAACACATGGTCGGACGGCGAGTGGGGGCGGTGGTCGCGCGGCGACGGCATTCCCCACGGTGCCCTGTATCGCAATGACGGCGGGGAGTTCGAGGATGTGAGCGAGGCGGCCGGGCTCGACCTTCCGATGCGGGGCAACGGGTGTGTCGCCGCCGACTTCGACCTCGACGGTTCCACCGACCTCTATGTCACCTCGGATCGTTTCAATGCGCTGTTCTGGAACAACGGCGATGGCACCTTCACCGAGGGAGCAGAGGCAGCCGGAGTCGGCGCCAACGGCTGGCAATCGGGTGCCGTGGTCGGAGATCTGAACGCCGACGGCTGGCCAGACATGTTCGTGGCGGGATATGCCGACCTCAACAACCGCCGCGAGGGCGCTACCACCGGCTTCCCAAACACGTTCCTGCCGGTCCGCGACCTGCTCTATCTCAACGACGGGCCGGGGCCGGGAG
>SHLN01000266.1 GCA_004283105.1 Acidimicrobiia bacterium | reverse complement strand
CCGCGGCCTGCTCATTACGAGTGAGCTGCTCTACCCCTGAGCTACCCCGGCATGGGAAAGGAGAATAGTGCCCACCGCCGCTTGGTGAGTACGACAATCACTCTTGGGCCGTTGACCGTTGACCGTTGACCGGCGGGGCCGCACGCCCCGCTACTCAATCGTCGCCAGGTCCGCGAACAACGATGCCAATGCGAGGACCGGGCGTTGGTTGCCTTCCAGCACTTCTACGGTGCTGAGGACCCGCTCGGCCCGGAGCACGGCAGCCTGGGGGCGCACCGCCGTGAACTCGACTGTCGGAACGTCCGTGTTGCGAACGGCGGCTCCGAACTGAGCGGCGGCGGCGTCCCGATACCACGAGGCGAGGATCTCCAGGCCCGAGACCTGGAGCGCGAGCCCGGCCCGGCGAGTGGCGCGCTCCACCCGCTCCTTGGCTTCCTTCGTCTCGGCCCGGCCATACGTCCCTTCGATGGCATCCAGCAGTGGTGAGGCAGCTTTCACTACATGCTCGGCCAGTCGGAATGCGTCCCCGGCCGCCAACGAAAGCTGTCCGGGGACACTCAGCCACACCTTGCGATAGTCGGACACCTCGGACTCCTCTGCGAGCGCAAGCGCCAGCCCGGGCCGACCGCCCGAAATGCGGGCCGCTTCGCTCGCCTGGTCGGGGTGGTAGTCCAGATCGACCAGTGCCTGACGAATCTCAGCCTCGCCGGCCCGGCCGAACCGGACTACCCGGCATCGACTGGCGACGGTGGCGGGAAGATCGTCCTCCGACTCGGCGATGAGGATGAACACCGCGCTGGCCGTTGGCTCCTCGAGGGTCTTGAGGAGGGCGTTGGCGGCTTCGTCGTTCATCATCCCCGCCTCCTCGAAGAGGAACACCTTCCTGTCGGACTCGACGGGGGTGCGGGTGGCACGGGCGACCGTGGCCCGCGCCTGGTCGACGGTCAGGGCGGTTCGTCCCTCCGGCTCGACGAGATGGAGGTCGGGATGGGTGTCATCATCCACCCGGCGCAATCCGTCCGGGTCACCCGGGCACAACAGGGCCCCGGCAAAGCGTCGAGCGACCGTGGCCTTGCCGACGCCGGCGGGACCGGTGAAGAGGTAGGCATGGGCGGGTCGCTCAGCTTCGCGCTCGAGCATCTGCACGACGCGGTCGTGGCCGATCACACCCTCAAAGAGATTCAACAAGTCGCTCCCGGATTACCGACACTGAGTCTCGCACGACCTCGAGGATGGTTCGGCTGCCGTCGACGAATACGACGTTCGGGTCGTCGGCAGCGAGTTCCCGATAGGCGGCCGCGACTCGCTCCTGCAGCTCGAGGCCCTCCCGCCCGATCCGGTCGGTCTCTTCTTCTCTCGCCAGCCCCGTCTGTGCGTCGAGTTCGAGGACGACTGCCAGGTCGGGCCACACCCCGTCGAGGCCGGCCGCATTCACCGACCGGACGATCTCGAGACCGAGACCGCGGCCGCCGCCCTGATAGGCAAGCGACGAGTAGACGGACCGGTCGGTTAGAACCCACGCTCCAGCCTCGAGCAGCGGTCCAACCGTCTGGGCGGCCAGCTGGGCGCGGGAGGCAGCGAACAGAAGGGCCTCGGCCCACGGCACGAGGTCGTCGTGGGAATGGAGCAGGATCTCGCGCACCGCTTCGCCGACCGGCGTCCCGCCCGGTTCCCGAACGGTGACGACGTTGAGCCCGTCGCCCCGCAGCTCCTCGGCCACGGCCTCGGCCACCGTCGACTTGCCGGCGCCATCGATGCCCTCAAATGCGATGTACCGACCGCTCATTTCTCCTCCCGCTCCTCGTCATCGATGAAGGGGTTGGCAGCCCGACCCAATCCTTTGAGGGTTTCGAGCGGCTCGCCCATCCGGTCCCGTACCGACCAGAGCGAGAGTAGGGCGGTCGCCAGCACGATGAGACCGCCGAGGGCGATGACGTTGCGGGTTCCGTTGTCGAAGGGCGAGCGGAACTGGTCGTCGAGCAGCTTCGAAGCGACTCCGGCCACCGCCAGCGACGCCAGCAATCCGGTTCTCAGGAGAGCGATGAGAGCTGCGAACGTTCGGCCCCGGAACTCATCCTCGACGTTCTCGTGCAGATGGCTGAAACCCATGACATAGGCGATGCCGGTCCCTACGCCCACGAACGTGATCCACCCCATCGCGCCGATGATGGTCTTGACTGCCGCCGTTGCCAGCATCGAGACCCCGGTGAGTGTGAGCCCGAACCCGAACGTGATGTCCGCCCGCGCGTTTCGAGAGCCGAGAATCGATGCCCCGATGATCCCGACCGCGGCGCCGGTCCCGAGCGCGAACAGCAGGGCGTAGAACCCCTGCTGGTCCGCTCCCACCACGCGGCGGGCATACGACTCGCCGAGCGCGAACAGCACGCCACCTCCGAACAGGCCGACGGCCATCCCCAGCACAATGGTCCGGATCGTCTTGCTGCGGGCGACGAAACCGACGCCCTCTCTGAGGTCGTGGAGTGGGGCCGAGAGGCCGCGGCGGGCGTCGGCCCGGGGCTTGCGCACCCGGGGAGGGAAGGCGATCGAAGCGATAAGGGCGGCCGAGATGAGGAAGGTCATGGCGTCGACGAGAAAGGCCAGGGTCTCGGGTCCCGAATTGATCGCTTCGGTGAATCCGAACTCGGGGACCAGGTCGAGGACCCAGATGAGCGCGGCCCCGAGCGGGAACGTTCCGTAGGCGGCCCCGAGGCTCAACCCGTTCACGGTTGCGAGATCGTTCGAGTTGACGAAGTTGGGAACCGAGGCCTCCTTCGATGGCTGCCACAGGAGCGTGAAGAGCTCGAGGATGAGCGAGACGACGAAGAGCTGCACGAGGTTGTCGACGAACGCCAGGCTGAGCACGAACAGGCCCCGCCCGACGTCGGAGATGATCATCATGGTCTTACGGTTGAAGCGATCGGCGAGCACGCCACCGACGGCGACGAAAAACAATCCGGGCAGAAGCCGGGCCACGAGCGGAACGAGAATGGCCGTTTCCGCCTGACTCCCGCCCAGGCGAGCCGCCAGGGTGAGGGTGGCGAACAGCGCCACCCAATCGCCCATGCTGGAGAACAGCCCGGCCCACCACAGGCGGGCAAACGGACCCTGCGACATCAGCTGGAACGTGGTGCGCGACGGATGCGCTTCAGTCTCGACGGCCACGGAGGGCACGATAGCCGTAGTCAAGCTCCGCTTGAGTACGGGAGCCGCCCAAAGGGCGGCGTTCTTTCCCCTCCCGTGAAGCAAAGCGGAGCGGGAGGGGTACGGG
>SHLN01000265.1 GCA_004283105.1 Acidimicrobiia bacterium | reverse complement strand
GACGACATTGAGCTGGTCGTGGTGACCAAGGGCCGGACGGTGGAGGCGATACGGGAGCTGTACGACACCGGCCATCGTGACTTCGGGGAGAACCGGGCCCAGGAGCTCGTTGCCAAAGCACCGGAGCTGCCGCGCGATATCCGTTGGCACTTCATCGGCCCCCTGCAACGGAACAAGGTCTCGAGTGTGCGGCCGCTGGTGGCCAAGTTGCACTCCCTCGACCGATTGCGGCTGGCCGATGCCTGGGTGCGTGATGGGGTGGCTGCTCCTCCTGCACTTCTGGAGATCAACCTGGGTGACGAGCCCCAGAAACATGGGTTCTCGCCCCAGGAAGCGGGAGCGGCCTGCGACGCGATATGCGAGAAGGGCGTCGATCTCAGGGGGGTGATGTCGATCCCGCCGCTTGGCGAGGCGGCTACCCCCTACTTTCGGCATCTGGTACGACTGCGAGACGAGCTGGCACTGCGGCATCCTCAGATGGTGGAGGTTTCCGCAGGGATGACGGACGATTTTGAAGAAGCGATACGGGCGGGCGCGACCACCATACGGGTGGGACGGGCTATCTTTGACTAACGGAGGTTGGCGGTATGAGTTCAATCTGGAATAAGGCAATGTACTTTCTCGGTCTCGACGACGAGTCGCGAGAGTTGGACGAGCACGAAGTGGCTGCGACCGCGCCCGCATCGGAAGCGACGGGGAACGCAGTGGAGCCGCCGCGTGGCCGCCGGGTCGAACCGCCCGCCGGGAGTCGCTGGCGGCCGGCCAACACGGAAGCCCGGGTCGAAACGGTGGGAGTGACCCAGGCCACGGCAGTACGACCGGTCCCCGGTCAAGAGAGTCAGGCCGAAATCGTCGTTGCAGCCGACTTTGCCGACGCGCAATTGCTGGCCGACCACCTGAGAGTCCGGCGGGCGGTCGTGCTCGACCTGCGCGGCACCGAGCCGGACACCGTCCGGAGGCTCGTCGACTTTGCGAGCGGAATCACCTACGCGCTCGAGGGAACGATGCAGAAGGTTGCCCAGGGGGTCATCCTCGTCGCCCCGGCCCGAACGGCCCTGAGTGAGGACGAATTACGACGGCTGGCCGATCTCGGTCTGTACGACCTCCCGGATTGAAAGCCTGAAGGGATCGCTCAGTGACAGGAATTCTTGCCAACGTCGTCCTGGTATTGATCTTCGCCCTCATTGTGCGGATCATCCTCGACTGGGTTCAAGTGCCCTCCGGACACCCGGTCGGACGCTTGCGGACCACGCTGGCCTCCTTCACCGATCCGCTCCTCATGCCGCTGCGCCGGCTCATCCCCCCGATTCGCATGGGGGCGGTTGCCCTGGACGTGTCGGTGATCGTGCTGCTGGTGGCCCTCAACATTCTGTACGGGGTACTCAGCTCGGCGTGAATGGGCGGCCCGAGCCCCGCAGGAATTGGGGCATTTTCCCTGAAACCGGCTCACATTCTGTGGCTATGCTGATCCCATGGATTTGAGCGCTATTGATGTACAACAGAAAACCTTCCGCGAGCGATTCCGGGGGTACGACCCCGACGATGTCGAGGACTTCCTCGATCGTGTCGTCGAGACGCTGCGCGGCTATGAGCTGAAGGCACGCCAGCAGCAGGAGCAGTTGGACGCGCTTGCCCAGGACCTGGCCGGCACGAAAGAGGCCGAAGAGGCCATCAAGCGGACGTATATCACGGCCCAACGCACCTCCCAGGAGATGGTGAGCGAGGCCCAGGAGAAGTCCAACGCCATCCTCGATAAGGCGAAGGGCCAGTCCGAATCCATGGTGGGCGAGGCGAGAGCCGAGGTGAAGCGCACCCGCGAGGAGGCTGTCGCCGAGCATGACGCCTTGAAGCGGAGGATTGCCCAGCTACGGAGCGCGGTGGGCGACATGCAGTCTCGCCTCAAAGAGTTCGCCGAGACCGCCTCGATCGATCTCGAGGGCCTGGGCGCATCAATCGATCTCGAGACGCACTCGATCTCCGAGATCCTCGAGAATGCGGCCGCCGAATCCGATGAGGCCCCGGGCGATGAAGCCACCGGGGTGGTCGAGGCCGACCAACCGGCCGAGGTTGTGGCCGAGGAGAATGCCGACGAGGGAGCCGAAGCCGCAGCCGAAGACGCTCGCGAAGCCGCCTACCTCCAGCAGCCGCGGGGCCAGCGCCCGTGGGAGAGGGCTTAGCGCCCTAGGCACCGAAGACGGCCAAGCCCGGTCGGGTTCAGGGAACGCTGCTCGCTACTCGCCGCTCGCTACTCGACGTCCACGGAAACGGTGAGGACCGCGGCGCCGATCTCCAGATCGGTGCCGTCGACGGTGTCCAGGCGCACGAGTTCCGTGGAAAGGACCTCGCCTGCGATGTAGTCGGCGAACTCGTCGAACGCCGTTGCGATCTCGTCGTCCCCGGTTGCCCAGGTGAGTCGAATCCGGTCGGTCACGTGGAGGTCTCGATCGCGTCGAATCGCCTGAACCCGGTTGACGATCTCGCGTGCGAGCCCCTCCGACCGGAGTGACGGCGTGAGCGTGCAGTCGATGGCAACCGACAACGGGCCGTCTGCCGTCACGATGACCCCGTCGTGGGCCTGGCGGCTTATCACCACGTCGTCGGCCGTGAGCTCGGCGCCGCCCGGCAGGGTGACGGCGTGACCGTCGAGCAGATCGTGGAGGGTGTCTGAGTCGAGGCCGGCAACCTCCTCGGCCACCTGTTTGACGTCCTTGCCGAACCGGGGGCCGAGTGTCTTGAAGTTCGCCTTCGCATGCAATGTCACGAGGGCGGCCTCATCGGAGGAGGTCGTGACCTGCTTGACGTTGAGCTCATCGACGATCAGCTCGGTGTGAGAGGCGATCGCCTCCAGCACGACGGGATCGCGGTGGACCACCGTGAGGGCGGCGAGGGGTTGGCGGATGGGCAGGTCGTTCGCCACCCGCAGTGACCGTCCGAGGCCGACCACCGTCCGAACGGTCGACATCGTGTCTTCGAGCGTCGGGACGATGAGGCTGGCCCGGGACTCGGGATACTCCTCGTGATGGATGCTGGCCGGTCCCCGTCCCGACCGATGGGCGACCGCCAGGTCCTGATAGATCTCCTCGGTGATGAAGGGCAGGACCGGGGCAATGACCTTGCCGAACGTGACGAGAACCTCGTGCAGGGTGGCGAAGGCGGCTAGCTTGTCCCCGTCGCCGCCCGATTCGCGCTGGCGCCAGAACCGGCGTCGCGACCTGCGGATGTACCAGTTCGTCAGGTCGTCGATGAAGTCGATCATCGGCGGGATCACGTTGTACAGGTAGTAGCCCT
>SHLN01000055.1 GCA_004283105.1 Acidimicrobiia bacterium | reverse complement strand
GACGGGACCATCAAGATCGAGATGCACTTCCTCCCCGACGTGTACGTGCCGTGCGAGGTGTGCAAGGGCAAGCGGTACAACCGCGACACCCTGCAGATTCTCTGGAAGGGTCACTCCATCGCCGACGTGCTCGACATGTCCGTCGAGGAGGCGCTCGGGTTCTTCGAGAACCAGCCCCGCATTGCCCGCATCCTCCAAACGCTCTACGACGTCGGGCTCGGGTATGTCCGGCTCGGCCAGCCTGCCACCACCCTGTCGGGCGGTGAGGCGCAGCGGGTCAAGCTCTCCTCGGAGCTCGGCAAACGAGCCACCGGACGGACGGTGTATGTGCTCGACGAGCCGACCACCGGCTTGCACTTCGAGGATGTGCGCAAGCTGCTCACCGTCCTCCAGCGTCTCGTCGACAGCGGCAACACGGTCATCGTGATCGAGCACAATCTCGACGTCATCAAGACCGTCGATTGGATCCTCGATCTCGGACCTGAAGGCGGCGATGAAGGGGGCCGGATCGTGGCGGAAGGAACCCCCGAGCAGGTGGCCAAAGTCCCGGAGAGCTATACCGGCAAGTTCTTGCGCGACGTTCTGCTCGACAAGTAGACGGACCCCGCCACCGCCGCCAGGCTCCACAGCGGCGCCAGCACTCGCAACGTGTTGTTGCCGAACTCCCACACGAACTCGCTGCTGATGAGGGCGACGCCTACCCAGGCGAGAAGCAGCCAGCGAAGCAGTTCATGGCGAGTCCTCGCCGCCAGCACCACGCCGATTCCGACGAGGAGAAGGGCGCCGAGGGCCATGGCAACCTCGCCGGACGACACCTCGCTCCAGAGATCGATGGCGCCGATGAGGCCGGTGAACGGCACGGCCAGGTTTCCGGCCGTCGATGCCCCGAACCGGGCGAAGACGTAGCCCATCCATAGTCCGGCCGGTACTGCCGGAAGGACGGTCAGCGCCACCGCCCGCGCCCGGTCGCTCCGCCACACCCAGGCGCCGAGGGCGAGCGGGAACACGAAGTAGGTCGTCTTGGCGAGCACGGCAAGCGCCAGGGCGACCCCGGCCGGACGATCACGTCCCTCCAGTGCCAGGCTCACGCCGATCAGGGAAAGGGCCAGCGCAAGTGTGTCGGGGAGCAGGAATCGAACCGCCAACAGGAGACCGACGTTGACGAGTGCCAGCAAGACGACGGTATGGCCTCCGCCTAGTTGTCGGGCAATGCGAAGCGCCGCCGCTCCTGAGACCCCGAACCCGAGCACCGCAAGGGCCGCCATGAGCCAGAGCGTGACGGCGGGGGAGAAGAGGCCGAAGCCCCCGGCCAGCAGCGGATAGAGGATGTGGAGGTATCGGTAGCTCGGGTTGTCGACCAGGTCGGGAACCTCGCCGGTTCCGAAGGGATCGCGGGCAATGCCGTAGTACTGCTGGCCATCGTGGCCGTCACCGGTCGCCAGTTCGACGGCTCCGAAGTCGGCTTCGACGAACGGGCGGATCGGGAAGTCCTCGCCAACGGTCAGCAGACCGGTCAATCCACCGTTCGCCGAAGCCACTGCGATCACGATGAGGAGGGCCAGCACGACAGACGTACCGAACCCGAGCCGGGCGTCTGGCTTCGTAGGTGGTGGGTGCATGGTGGCTCTTCGTCCTACCGTGGGGCTCGATGGTCACAGACTGGGACGCTCACTGGTGGTTGGAGGAGGTCGCACGCGACCCTACCTTCGAGGAGGAAGTCCTCCCACTACTCATCGACCTGCTCGACCCGCGGCCTGAGCATCTGTATCTCGATGGCGGGTGCGGCGAAGGCCAGGGAATGCGAGTCGTGGCGCAGTCGGGGGCGCGGGTGATCGGCTGTGACCTCGATGCGACGCTGCTCGGTCACGTCGGGGGCCCGGTGGTGCGAAGTCGGCTTCCCAGCCTCGGGTGGCTGGCGGACCGGTCGGTCGACGGAGTCTTTCTCGTGCTCGTGCTCGAACACCTGGCCGACCACGTGACCATGTTCGAGGAAGCCGCCCGGGTTGTCCGCCCCGACGGCACGCTCGCCATCGTGTCCAATCACCCGGCGTTCACGGCCCCGGGGGCCGGTCCTCTCATCGATCCGGCCGATGGGGAGGTTTCGTGGCGGTGGGGGAGATATCTGGAACCGGGTACGAGCATCGAACCGGCCGGATCGTTCAATCTCACGATGCATCACCGATCGCTCGGAGACCTGCTGTCGGCCGCGGCCCGGGCGGGGTGGATGCTCGATCGGCTCGATGAGCGGGGCCCGGGTCCTGCCGCCCGGAACCGCGATCCGCTGCTCGCCGCCCAGCATCAGATCCCGCGCCTCGTCGGTCTGCGCTTCCGAAACGCCCGGCGTCCGTAAACTCGCCTGGCATGGTGCAGCGCCCGCTTCCGTCCGAGATCCCCGATGTGCCCGGCATTTACCTATTCCGAAACCGGCACGGTGAGGTGATGTACGCCGGAAAGGCAAAGTCGCTTCGCAAGCGGGTTTCCTCGTACTTCTCCAAGCGGCTGGCCGCTCGCACCGCCGCCATGCTCGAGGCGTCCGAGACGGTGGAGTGGATCGTCACCGAGAACGAGGTCGAGGCGCTCATGCTCGAGTACAGCCTCATCCAGAAACACAAGCCCCGCTTCAACATCCGGCTGCGGGACGACAAGTCATACCCGTACCTGGCCATCACCCGCCAGGATGACTGGCCGCGGGCCCTCGTCATGCGGGGCAAACGAAAGCGGGGGACCCAGTACTTCGGGCCGTACGGGCATGCCTACGCCATCCGTCAGACCCTCGACCTCCTGCTCCGCACGTTCCCCGTGCGTACCTGCACCGATGCCAAGTTCCGGCGTCATGAGGCCTCCGGTCGCCCGTGCCTCCTCTTCCACATCGAGCGGTGCTCGGGGCCATGCGTCGGCGAGATCACACCCGAGGCATACGGGGAGTACGTGGATGGGCTGGCCCGATTCCTGTCGGGCAACCACGACGACGTTGTCGATCGGCTCACCGTGCAGATGATGGAGGCATCGGAACGCCAGGAGTACGAACACGCCGCCCGGCTCCGCGATCAGCTGAGTGCCATCCAGAAGGCGAGCGCCCGCCAGGAGATGGTGACCAGGCGCCCGGAGAACTTCGACCTGCTTGCCATCACCGAGGATGAGCTCGAGGCGTCGATGGCGCTGCTGACCGTGCGGCGCGGGCGGGTGGTCGGCCGGGTCTCGTCGATCATCGACAAGGTCGAGGATGTCACGACCGCCGAGCTCATCGCCCGGATGCTCGAGCAGCTCTACGGGGCCGAGCAGCCACCAGGCCTCATCCTTGTCCCTGAGCTGCCAGCCGATCATGAGCTGCTCGGGGCCTGGTTGACGGCCCGTCGCGAAGGCCGGGTCGAGCTGCGCGTTCCGGAGCGGGGCCCAAAGCGCCGGCTACTCGACACCGCCCGGGCCAACGCCGCCGAGGAGTTCGCCCGGCACCGGCTGCGCCGCAATGCCGACCACAATGCCAGGGCGAAGGCCCTCCGCAGTCTCCAGACCGCGCTCGACCTGCCCGATCCGCCCCTCCGGATCGAGTGCTATGACATCTCGACGGTGCAGGGAACCAACACGGTGGGATCGATGGTCGTGCTCGAAGACGGTTTGCCCCGGCCGTCGGACTACCGCCACTTCCGGGTGCGCGACGTGGCCGGCCAGGACGACTTCGCCTCAATGGAGGAAGTCCTCCGGAGACGCTTCACGGCGTATCTGGCGGAGCGGGAGTTGCCGGTCGATGAGCGCGGCAAGTTCGCGTACCCGCCGTCGCTCGTTCTCGTCGACGGCGGGGCCGGACAGTTGAGTCGCGCCGTGCAGGTACTCAATGAGCTCGATCTCGATATCCCGGTGGCCGGGCTCGCCAAGCGAATGGAAGAGGTGTATCTGCCCGGCCGGGCCGAGACGGTTCGCATCCCCCGCGGCGAGGAGGCCCTCTACCTCCTGCAGCGGGTCCGGGATGAGGCCCATCGCTTCGCGATCACCTACCACCGGAAGCTGAGGGGCAAGCGGATGGTGGACTCGATCCTCGACGAGGTCCCCGGAGTGGGCGCTACCCGCAAGAAAGCACTGCTGAGGGCATTCGGATCACTCAAGCGGCTTCGGGAAGCATCTATTGACCAGATCGAAGAGGTGGTCCCGCGTAAGGTTGCCGGGAGCGTTTACGAGGCCCTGCATGGGCTGTCGGGGGTAGGGGGACCCGGGAGGCGACATGACGAACCATGAGATCGGAGCAGCCCGGGATGCCGGCTACCTGGCGGCATTAGAAGGCGTCGATGCTCGAGATGGAGGAGCCAATGGCTGAGCAGCCACTCGTAGTTGTTGTCACCGGTTTGGCCGGGGCGGGCCGTTCGACGGCGGCCAAAGTGCTGGAAGATCTCGGATTCTTCGTGATCGACAATCTGCCGCCCAAACTCATCGGTCGGGCCGCCGAGCATTCCGATGTCGCCGAATTCGCCCGCTCCAAGCTGGCAGTGGTGGTCGACTCCCGGTCCGGCATCCTTACCTTTTCAGAGCTAGAGGAGGAGATCCTTCGACTCGAACGCGGCGGGGTGCGAACGTTGACGGTATTCCTCGATGCCGACGATCGGGAGCTCGTGAAGCGGTATCAGGAGAATCGCCGGCCGCATCCGGTCGAGGCCGACACACTCGAAGAGTCGATCGCCACCGAACGCAAGCTCCTATCGGATGTGCGAGGGAACGCCGACGTGTTGATCGACACGAGTGAGTTGAGTGTCCACGATTTGCGTCGCCGCCTCCAGGACGCGTTCGATGCACCGTCGCCGAGGCCCCGGATGAAGGTGTCGGTCAGTTCCTTCGGGTTCAAACACGGCAGCCCGCGCGATCTCGATCTCGTGTTCGATGTGCGCTTCCTGCCCAATCCTCACTGGGTTGCCGAGCTCCGGCCCCTCACCGGCATTGATGGGCCGGTGGCCGACTACGTGTTGGGATCGGAGGTCGCGACCGAGTTCGTCGACCGGGTCGATGAGCTCCTCACGTTCCTTGTTCCCCGCTATGTCGACGAGGGCAAGGCCTACCTGCGGGTGGGGATTGGATGTACCGGGGGACGCCACCGCTCGGTCGCCATTGCTGAGGAGCTGGGACGGCGCCTGAAGAAGTCAGGTACCGATGTGACCGTTCGCCATCGTGACACGAATCTCTAGCAGAGGGCTTTGACAGTGAGTGCGCTCGAACTCGAAACCGAGATGATGGAAGTCGTTCGGCTCGACCCCACCGGGCCGCGGGTGGTGGCGATCGGGGGCGGCCACGGCCTCGAGCAAGCGCTCGTCGGCGTGCAGTCCTACGCCTCCCGCATCGACGCCGTTGTGACGGTGGCCGACGACGGAGGCTCCTCCGGGCGGCTCACGTCGGCGTTCAGCATCCTTCCCCCCGGTGACATCCGCCGGTGCCTGCTGGCCCTCAGCCCTGAGCCGAGCCTGTGGAGCGAGATGTTCGAGTTCCGCTTCGAGACGAGTGATGTTGCCGGGCATTCGCTCGGCAATCTCATCCTGGCGGCGATGTCCGAGTTGTTCGGTGACTTCGAGACGGCCATCAGCATCGCCGAGGAAGCACTCGGGAGCATCGGGCATGTCATCCCGAACTGCCGGCGTTCGCTCCACTTGCAGGCGGTCATCGACGGTGTCCTCGTCGATGGGCAGGCCGCCATCGCCACCTCCCGCGGGGCGATGACCGAACTCCGGCTGCAACCGGCCGACGAGACGGTCAACCCGCGCGCCCTCGAGGTCGTGGCGGCAGCCGATCAGATCGTGATCGGTCCGGGCAGTATCTACACCTCGGTGGCCTCGGCGCTCCTCGTGCCGGGTCTGGCCGAAGCGGTCAACGAGGCCTCGGCCGATGTCGTGTATGTGTGCAATCTGACCACGCAGGACGGCGAGTCCCTCGGGATGGGCGCGGCCGATCACGTGCGGGCGCTCCTCGAGTTCGGCGGCGTCAAGACTCCGCTGACGGCGCTCATCCATCAAGGCGGGCCGCCCTTCCCGGCCGAAGCCGAATCCGTGGCCGGCGACGAGGAGGAGGTACTGGCGATCGGGGTCAAGCCGGTCTTCCGGGACCTCCTCGACCGCAGCTACACATGGCCCCAGCACGACCCGATGCGGCTCGGGAGGGCGCTCGAGGAGCTGTGGCAAGCCTGGCACGACTCCGGGTGACGTCGACTTGTTGTGTCCTGAGGGGCAGGCTCCTGAGGGGCAGTAAGCAGAAAGCAGAAGGCAGCAAGCCAGAACGCGGCATCGGCCACGTTCCTGCTTGCTGCCTATTGCCTGTTTAGGCGGGCGCTAGCTGCTTCGCGACTATCTCGATCAGATCGACGACCCGGTTCGAGTACCCCCACTCGTTGTCGTACCAGGACACGATCTTCACGAACCGGCCGTCCATCACCTTGGTGGCGTTGGCGTCGAAGATCGACGAGTACGGGTTTCCGATGATGTCGGTCGAGACGAGCGGCTCCTCGGAGTACTGGAGCACTCCCTCGAGCTCGCCGTCGGCGGCGGCCTTCATGGCGGCGTTGACCTGCTCGACGGTTACGTCGCTGTCCAACTCGACGACGAGGTCGACGATGGATCCATCCGGTACCGGCACCCGCATCGCCATCCCGTCCAGCTTGCCGGCAAGTTCCGGCAATACCAGTCCAACAGCCCGTGCGGCTCCGGTGGTGGTGGGGATGATGTTTTCGGTGGCGGCCCGCGCCCGGCGCAGGTCGGCATGGGGGACGTCGGCGAGTCGCTGGTCGTTCGTGTAGGCGTGGACGGTGGTCATGACGCCGCGCTTGAGACCGAAGCTGTCGTTGAGCACCTTGGCGACGGGCGCCAGACAATTGGTCGTGCACGAGGCGTTTGAAATCACCTGATCGTCGGCTTCGAGCGAATCGCCGTTGACGCCGAGCACAACCGTGGCATCTACCTCGTCCTTGGCCGGCACGGTGAGCAGGACCTTCTTGGCTCCCGCTTCGATATGCATGGCGGCCTTCTCTCTCGTGCGGAAGATGCCCGTTGCCTCAACGACGACATCGACGTTCAGCTCGGACCACGGGAGCTTTGTCGGATCGGGCTCCATGAGCATTTGTACCGTGTGGCCACCCGCTGTCATGACGCCGTCGGCGGTGTGCACGTCGCCTTCGAACTGGCCCATGACGGTGTCGTTCTTGAGCAGATAGGCGAGGACGTCGTCATCGGCCAGGTCGTTGACGGCGACCACTTCGATGCCGGACTCGGGTCGTTCGGCGATGATGCGAAAGACGGCCCGGCCGATGCGGCCGAATCCGTTGATTGCTACCCGGACGCTCATACTTCCTCCAATTGCTCGATCATCTTGTTGAGGACCTCGACGATTCGGACCGAATAGCCCCAACCGTTGTCGAACCAGATGATGGATTTGATCATGGTGCCGTCCACCACGAGGGTGGCGAGGCTGTCGAAGTTGCCGGACTGGGACGATCCGATCACGTCCGAGGACACGATCGGGTCTTCGACGTACTCGATGATCTCCTGGTAGTGGGCGGCCACTTCCTTGCGGACGGTCTCGTTGACCTCTTCGGTCGTGGTGGCCGTCTCTACGAAAGCGACCAGGTCGACGGTCGATCCGTCCGGCACCGGGACGTTGAGGGCCATGGCCGACAGCTTCCCCTCGAACTCAGGCATGACCGAGGTCAGGATCTCCGGCGAGTTGGTGTCGGCCGGAATGATGTTCTCGCCCGCCGCACGGCTGGACCGGAAACTCGACGTCGGGACATCTGCCAGTCGGGCCATATTCGTAAAGGCGTGAACGGTTGTGAAGTACGCCCGCTCCAGTCCCCACTTGTCGTTGATGATGCGGAGGATGGGGGCGAGGGCATTTGACGTGTTCGAGCCGAGCGAGACGACATCGAGATCCGGGGTGAGGACCTCGTCGTTGATGCCCCGCAGCAAGATGGGAACATCGCCGGCTGTTTCTGGGGTCGAGGCGAGGATGACGCGCTTTGCGCCGGCCGCGATGTGCTTCGCACACCACTCGTGGGTGCGGTATTTGCCGGTGGCCTGGATGACGACATCGACGCCGAGGGCGCCCCAGTCGACATCGCCCGGCTCCTGGGCGGAGATGAAGGGGATGACGTGGCCGTCGACCTTGAGGTCGGTTCCGTCCAGTTCGACCGGCTTGGGGTAGCGGCCGTAGATCGAGTCGTATTTGAGCAGGTAGGTAAGGGCCGCCGGGTCCGCCACATCGGCGATGCCCGCCACCTCTACGCCGTCCGTCCCCTCGAGGAGGCGAAACACGTTGCGCCCTATCCGCCCGAAGCCCATGAGGCCTACGCGCGTCATTAGTTCTCCTTGTCTTTGGTTCCGCGCAAGCCTACTGCCGGCTGATGTCGGACCGGACGTCCCCCGTGATAACGTTTGAGAGCTTTGACAGCGTTTCTCACACTCGACGATATCGACGTTTCCGGCGCCCGTGTGCTGGTGCGTTCCGACCTGAATGTGCCGCTGGATGAGGGTCGGGTCGCCGATGATTTTCGCATCCGTTCGAGCCTTCCGACCATCGCTCGTTTGCGCGAGGCCGGCGCGGTGGTGACGGTCGCCAGCCACCTGGGACGGCCCGACGGGCGCGATCCGAGTCTGTCGATGGCCCCGATCGGCGAGCGCCTCGGTGAGCTCGGCGGCTTCCCGGTTATCGCGCTTTCTGCCGTGGCCGGTGAGGAGGTGACCGCGGCCGTGGCCGCAGCCGCTCCCGGCGACGTCCTGCTGCTGGAGAACACCCGTTACGAGCCGGGGGAGAAGAAGAACGATCCGGCCCTGGCGGCCGCCCTCGGCGAACTGGGCGATTTCTTCGTGCTCGACGCGTTCGGCACGGCCCATCGGGCGCACGCCTCCACCGTCGGTGTGACCGAGCACGTCAAGTCGGTGGCCGGCCCGCTGCTGGCTCAAGAGGTGGAAGCCCTCGACGCACTGTTGCGCGCCCCGGCTCGACCGTACGTCGTCGTACTGGGTGGAGCCAAAGTATCGGACAAGCTCGGTGTCATGAAGGCGCTTCTCCCACGGGTCGAGGTCATGCTCGTAGGTGGAGGGATGTGCTTCACCTTGCTGGCGGCCGAGGGGTACGACGTCGGCGACTCGCTGCTGGAGGAGGACATGATCGACGAGGTGCGGGACCTCCTCGAGTCCGAGTGGGGATCGCGGGTGACGCTTCCCTCAGACATCGTGGTGGCGGATCGGTTCGCCGAGGATGCCTCCGCCGAGGTAGTTGCAGCCACTCAGATGGAGTCCGGCATGGGCCTCGACATCGGGCCCGATACCGCTGCCCTGTTCTCCTCGGTCATCTCCGGCGCCGGGTCGGTGTTCTGGAACGGCCCGATGGGTGTGTTCGAGTGGGAGTCCTTTCGGGCCGGTACCGAGACGGTGGCCCGGGCGTTCGCCTCGTCGAGCGCCTTTACCGTGGCCGGCGGCGGGGATTCGGTGGCCGCCCTCCGCTCCTTTGGTCTCGACGATCAGATTTCGCATCTCAGCACCGGCGGCGGTGCCGGGCTCGAGTTCTTGGAAGGAGACCCGTTGCCGGGTCTTGTCGCACTAGAGAGATGGACCCATGAGTCGTAAGAGTTTCATTTGTGGCAATTGGAAGATGAACGCCACCCACCTCGACGCCATCCAGATGGTTCAGAAGCTCAGCTACCGGCTCGAGCTTTCGGACTACGAGCGGGTGGATGTCGTGGTAGCCCCACCCTTTACCTCGCTCCGTTCCGTGCAGACGGTGATCGAGGCCGATCATCTTGCTATCCAGCTGGCCGCCCAGAACGTGCATTGGGAGGACTCGGGGGCATTCACCGGGGAGGTGGCCCCCGCCATGCTTGCCAAGCTCGGCGTCGATTCGGTGATCGTCGGCCATTCCGAACGGCGTGAGCTATTCGGCGAGACCGACGAGAACGTGAATCGAAAGGTCAAGGCGGTGCTGGCGGCAGGGATGACGCCCATCATGTGCCTGGGCGAGACGCTCAACGAGCGTGAGGCGGAGGAGACCGAGTCGAAAGTCGCCGGACAGCTCAGTGCCGGGCTCAAGGGCCTTTCGCCCGAAGAGGCCGTGCAAGTGATCATCGCCTACGAACCTATCTGGGCGATCGGAACCGGCCGTACCGCAGAACCGGACGATGCCGGGGCAGTTTGTGAGTTCCTGCGCCGTCGCTTCGGTGACGAGTTCGGGGGATCGTTCGCCGAGGACGTCCGCATCATCTACGGCGGCTCGGTCAATCCAGGCAACATCGCCGCCCTCATGGCGAAGACCCACATCGACGGCGGCCTCGTAGGCGGGGCCTCGCTCGACCCGGACACGTTCGCCTCGATCGTGAGGTATTGGATTTGACCCGCGACCCGCTACCCGCGACCCGCTTCCCGCAAGAACCGCACAGCGGTAGCTTCCGGCGGGTAGCCGGCAGCGGGCAGCGGGCAGCGAACCGGAGGTAATCATGACCACTCCCAAACTCGTCCTCTTACGCCACGGACAGAGCACGTGGAATCTCGAGAATCGGTTTACCGGGTGGACCGATGTCGGGCTGACCGAACAGGGGGAGGCGGAAGCGAAGGCGGCCGGCCGGTTGCTGACCGACGAGGGGTATTCGTTCGACATTGTCTTCACGTCGCTTCAGAAGCGGGCCATCTTCACCGCAGACATCACGCTGAAGGAAATGGAATTGAGCTGGCTGCCGGTTGAGCGTTCCTGGCGGCTCAACGAGCGCCATTACGGGGCACTGCAAGGGCTCAACAAGAAGGAGACGGCCGACCAGCATGGTGCCGACCAGGTGCACGTGTGGCGCCGCAGCTACGACACGCCGCCGCCGCCCCTCGAGCTCGCCGACGAGCGCCATCCAGGCCACGACCCGCGCTATGCCTTTCTCACCCCGGATGTGCTTCCCGCCACCGAATGCCTCAAGGACGTTGTCGAGCGGATGATCCCGTACTGGCACGATGCTATCGTGCCGGCCCTGCGGCGGGGTGAGCGCCCCCTCGTCGCCGCCCACGGCAACAGTCTGCGGGCCCTCGTGAAGCACCTCGATGGGGTGAGTGACGAGGAGATCCCGAGTTTGAACATTCCGACCGGCATCCCGCTCGTCTACGAGCTCGATGAGAATCTCGCCCCGGTGACGAGTTATTACCTGGGGGATCCGGAGGCGGCGAAAGCAGCCGCCGAGGCGGTCGCAAAGCAGGCGTCCGGGGGGTAGTCGCGAGCAGCGAGTGGCGAGCGTCGAATCGAGTAGCCAAACCCGCGTATCCCAACTCCGCTAACTTTACCTATCGCAATTGATGGGTGACCCAGAATGTCGATCCGGCGGACGTCTCCGGAATGGTTCAAGTACGATCACAGCCACGATGACTCTGAAGAACCTCTTGTGACCGCAGCCGAAACGGTGTTGAAGGTCTCTGGGCTGACCACGCGCTTCAACACGCAGGACGGAGTCGTTCACGCCGTGAACGATGTCAGCTTCTCCGTGAAGAAGGGTGAGTTCCTCGGAGTGGTCGGCGAGAGCGGCTCAGGCAAGAGCGTGACGATGATGTCGCTATTGCGGCTCATCCCGATGCCACCCGGAGAGATTGTCGCCGGAGAGGCCACCTACGACGAGCAGGATCTCCTCGCCATGGAGCTCGACGACCTGCGCTCGATTCGGGGGGACCGCATCGGCTTCATCTTCCAGGACCCGATGACCTCACTCAACCCCGTACTCACCGTCGGCTACCAGATTACCGAGTCGCTGCGCATTCACACCGATATGGCAGAGGAAGAGCGGCATGCGCGAGCAGTCGAGCTGCTCGATCTGGTCGGCATCCCCAATCCGGAGGGGCGCCTGAAGTCGTTTCCTCACGAGCTCTCGGGCGGGATGCGCCAGCGGGTGATGATCGCCGTTGCGTTGGCGGCCACACCGGACATCCTGATCGCAGACGAGCCGACCACCGCCCTCGAC
>SHLN01000264.1 GCA_004283105.1 Acidimicrobiia bacterium | reverse complement strand
CACGAGGTTCGATCAGAGCCCTCCCGACCTGGTCGTCCGCGACATCATGCTGCCCGGTATGGATGGGCTCGACGTGCTCCGCGAGCTCCGCCGGCGGTCCGATGTCTATGTGATTCTCCTTACCGCCCGTTCCGAGGAGATCGACCGGGTGGTTGGTCTCTCGGCAGGCGCCGACGATTACCTCGTCAAGCCGTTCAGCCCTCGTGAACTGGTGGCGCGGGTCAAGGCAGTGCTTCGGCGGGCCCGTCCGGCCGGCGAGGACTACTCCGATCGCGCCGACTTCGAGGGCCTGTCCATCGATGCTGCGAGGCGAGAAGTCGTTCGAGACGGTGGGCCGGTATCTCTATCGGCCCTCGAGTTCGATCTACTGGCAGCCCTCGCCTCCGCCCCGGGACGCGTGTTTACTCGCCGCCAGCTCATCGACCGGGCCTGGGGGTGGGACTTTTTCGGGGATGAGCGGGTCGTCGACGTACACATCCGCAAGCTCCGCCGGGCGCTGGGTGATGACGCGACCGATCCCACCATCATCGGAACGGTGCGAGGGGTTGGCTACAAGCTTCTCGTCGAGCGGGCATGAAACACCGGTTCAGCACCCGGGTGTTCGGAGCCATGCTGGCGGTGATAGCCGCCGGGGCGGCCACCTTCTACTTCTCGATTCAGACGGTGGCCTCGACGTTGTTCGAAAACCAGGTGCGGCGCCAGGCGGGCCGCGCCAATGCCCCGGGGCGCGGTCCGAATTCGACTCCCGCCGTCGATGCCGACGTCCAGGCCGCCTTTGATAGCTCACTCGACGAGGCGCTGTTGATCGGACTGGCCGTTTCGCTGCTTGCCGCCATCATCCTCGGGCTCGTCCTGTCGGGGCGCATCCTGAATCCACTGACCCGGATCCGTGCAGGAGTGGCGAGGTTCGCCGCCGGTCGGTACGACGAGAGCATCCCCGAACCGCCGGTGGTGGAGCTGGCGGAACTGGCGGCGGATTTGAACACGCTCGGGGCCGCCCTCGACGAAAGCGAGGCACGGCGGGCCCGACTCGTCAGCGATGTCGTCCACGAAATGCGAACGCCGATCACGACGATCAACGGCTTCGTGGACGGCATGCTCGATGGGGTGTTCGAGCCCTCCGAGGCCGTGCTGGCTTCGGTTCGCGAGGAAACGACCCGACTCGAGCGCCTTGCCAGCGACTTGAGCGGCTTGTCGAGCGCCGAGGGCGCCATCATGCGCCTGGAGCGAGAACCGGTCGATCTGGTGGGGATCGTCACCGGCGTGGCGGACCGTCTCCGGCCTCAATATGAGGCGAAGGGCGTTGAACTGCGCGTCCAGCCGGGTGCGGCGATCGAGATGGCGGCCGATCCCCAGCGGCTCGCCCAGGTGTTCACGAACATCATCGGCAATGCCCTCCTCTACACGCCCGCCGGGGGCAGGGTCGAGGTCGCATCCGCGACGGTCGACGGGAGTGCGGTGGTGACCGTCGCCGATACCGGAGCAGGGATGGGTGCCGACGATCTGGCCCATGTGTTTGAACGGTTCTATCGGGGCGGCCGGCAGGACCAGGCCGGCGGGACGGGAATCGGCCTCACCATCGCCCGGGGAATCGCCCGTGCCCACGGAGGGGACATCACCGTCGACTCGGCGGGGGAGGGGAGTGGCAGCACGTTCGCGGTCCGGCTGCCTCTCGGCTAGCCGCCTTTCTCCCGCTTGCGCTTGTCGGCTCGTTCCATCCGTGCTTCGACGGCATGGCCGGCTACGAGGCTCAGGAATGACACGAGAATCCCGAGGCCTATCAGCACGTACACGATGGTGAAGATCTTGGTGGGGGCCGTGGTTGGAGCGAGGTCGCCGTACCCGACGGTGGTGAGCGTGATGACCGAGAAGTAGAGCGAGTCGAGCACCGTCCAATCCTCGAAGCGCCAGTAGAAGACGGTCCCGCTCGCCAGGAGCACGACCACGAGGAAGCTGAGCGCCCGGAATTGCGGATCGCTCAGGCCCCGACGGAGAGCCACCCCGAACGTCCGGAAGGTCGTGAAGAACGCGATCATTGCCGAAACCGTAGCCTTGTCGTCATGCCGGAGCTTCCCGAAGTCGAAACTACCCGCCGCGGCCTCGAGCCGCACCTCCAGGGCCGCCGGATCGTCGAGGCCGAGTCGCGGCGGGCACGGATGCTCCGCCGTCAACCGCGGCAGCGAGATTTTGCCGATCGGCTGCGGGGGCGCAGGGTCGAGCGGCTCGGCCGCAGGGGCAAGTTCCTTCTCATCGACGTGGAAGGCGACCTCACCTGGGTCGTTCATCTCGGAATGTCCGGGCGTATACAGGTGGCCGAATCCGGCGAGCCAGAGGTTCCCCATACCAACGTCGTCGTACGGACAGCCGAACGTGAGATTCGATTCGTCGACCCGCGCACGTTCGGCTTCACCGCCGTGCTCACCCCCGAGGAATTCGATGAGTCGCCGCTCACCGGACTCGGACCCGACGCACTCACCGACCTACCGCGGTCGCCGGTCCTCGCCTCGCTGCTGGCAGGTCGGAAACCGGCCATCAAAACGCTCCTGCTCGATCAGCGTCTCATTGCCGGTCTCGGCAACATCTACGTCGACGAGGTGCTGTTCCGGGCCAGGGTCGCTCCACATCGCCCCGGCGGTTCCCTGGATGCGGTCGAGGTAAAGGCCATTCGGGCGGCGATTCGGCCGGTTCTCGAAGCCGGCCTCAAGCACGGCGGAACGAGCCTGAACGATCTTGCGTACCTGCTGCCGGATGGGAGGGCGGGTAGTTATCTGGAGCGCCTCAGGGCCTACGGCCGCGAGGACCGGCCGTGCGGCCGATGCGGAACTCCGATCCGGCGCTCCATCATCGGCCAGCGAAGCGCATACTGGTGTCAGACATGTCAGACGTAAGAGCAACCCGCTGTCAGATCAGCGGCCGGGTCCAGGGGGTCGGGTTCCGGTACACCGCCCGTGAGCGGGGCACCGACCTTGGCTTGTCGGGCTGGGTGCGAAACATCAGCGGGGGGCGGGTCGAAGTGTTTGCCCAGGGCCCCGCACCGCTCGTCGAAGTGTTTCTCACCTGGCTGCATGACGGACCAACCGCCGCCCGGGTCGATCGGGTCGACGAGGTTCCGGCCGTCCCGGATCCCCGCTTCACGGTCTTCGAGGTGAGGGCCTGACGCCTAGCGGCGGCTTGCCTTCATGGACCCGGTCAGTTTGGAGCCATCGAACGATGTGAGCGCACAGGTCACCTCACGGTCCCTTTCTCCAATGGGCAGATTCCGAGAATTTCGGCAAATCGGCCAGTTCCTGGAGG
>SHLN01000054.1 GCA_004283105.1 Acidimicrobiia bacterium | reverse complement strand
GTCGGTGACGCAGCCCTCGGACGCCGACTTCACGGTGCGGATGTACTTGGCGAGCGTGCCGCGGGTCGCCTTCAACGGCGGCGGCGACCAGGCCGACCGCCGCCGGTTGATCTCAGCAGCATCGACCTCCAGCTCGATCGATCGGGTCGCCGCGTCGATGGTGATCGTGTCGCCGTCCTCCACGAGGGAGATCGGTCCGCCCTCCTGGGCCTCCGGGGTCACATGTCCGACGATAAACCCGTGCGAGCCTCCTGAGAATCGGCCATCGGTGATGAGGGCCACCTCTGCGCCGAGGCCGGCCCCCATGATCACCGAGGTCGGCGTGAGCATTTCGGGCATGCCCGGCCCTCCCTTTGGGCCCTCATAGCGAATCACCACGACGTCACCGGGACCGATGGTGCCCGCCTCGACGGCGGCCAGCATGTCCTCCTCACTGTCGAAGGGTCGCGCCGTGCCGCTGAAACGGAGGCCTTCTTTGCCGGTGATCTTGGCCACCGCCCCGTCGGGAGCCAGCGAGCCACGGAGGATCTGGATGTGAGCGGTCTCCTTGATGGGAGAGTCCCATGGAGCGATCACATCCTGACCGCTCGCCAGGCCGGGAAGATCGGCCAGGTTCTCGGCCAGCGTTTGGCCCGTCACCGTCAGGCAACCACCATCGAGGGCATCGTGCTCGAGCAGCAGCTTGAGGACGGCCGGCGTCCCACCCACCTGGTGGAGGTCCTCCATGACATACCGGCCGCTCGGCTTGAGGTCGGCCAGGAACGGAATCCGGTCGCTCACCGCCTGGAAGTCGTCGATGGTCAGGTCGACGTCGACCGAGCGGGCCATCGCGATGAGGTGGAGGACCGCATTGGTCGAGCCGCCCAGTGCCATCGTGATCACCATGGCATTCTCGAAGGCGTTCCGCGTCATGATGTCGGTCGGCTTGATGTCTTGTTCGAGCAGCGTGCGCATGGCGGCTCCCGCTCGGAGGCATTCGTCGAGCTTGGCCGGGTCGGTTGCGGGCGTTGAAGAGCTGTAGGGGAGGCTCATCCCGAGCGCCTCGATGGCCGACGCCATCGTGTTGGCGGTGTACATGCCCCCGCACGCACCGGCTCCCGGGCAGGCGTGGCGCACGATGTCGAACCGCTCTTCCTCGCTGATGCGTTCGGCGATGTACTCGCCGTAGGACTGAAAGGCGGACACGATATCGAGTGCTTCGCCACCGGGGGCAAACCCCGCCCGGATCGTGCCGCCGTACACCATGAGCGACGGGCGGTTCACCCGGCCCATCGCCATGATGGCGCCCGGCATGTTCTTGTCACAGCCGGGAATCGAGACGTTGGCGTCGTACCACTGGGCTCGCATCACCGTCTCGATGGAGTCCGCGATGAGGTCGCGGCTCTGGAGCGAGTAGCTCATTCCCTCCGTCCCCATGGAGATGCCGTCCGACACGCCGATGGTGTTGAACCGCATCCCGACCAGGCCGGCCGCGGTCATGCCCTCCTTGACCGTGGCGGCCAACTCATCCAAGTGCATGTTGCAGGAGTTGCCCTCGTACCACATGCTGGCGATCCCCACCTGGGCCTTGTTCATGTCGGCTTCGGTGAGGCCGGTGGCATAGAGCATCGCCTGGGAGGCGCCCTGTGCGGCCGGTTGGGTGATGCGTCGGCTGGTTCGATTGAGGTCGGCGGCCATGCGGGCATGTTAGGGGCCGTCCTCGCTCAGATAGCCTGCCTCCATGGAGGATCGGGCCGCGCACGACCTATTGGAACGGCTCAAGAGCATCGGCGACGCCAACGGCGGCGTCGGGCTCGGTGTGTGCTCGGTTGAGCCGTTCGTCGAGGTGCAGGCCGAGATGGATCGCAGGCTCGAGTCGGGTGAGGCCGGGCGACGCCGGTTCACCTACACCGACCCCGTAATCTCGACCGACGTGCGGACAACGTTTCGCTGGTCCGAGCGGCTCCTCGTCGCAGCCGTCTCGTACCTGCCGACGGCGGGCCGACCCGGCCCACGTTCGCCGAACACGGGACGAATCGCCCGCTTTGCCACCTCCGATCAATACGTCCCCTTGCGGGAGCTTCTTGCCGCGCTGTCCGCGGAACTGGAGAGTGCCGGGTTTCGAGCCGAACCGCTGGCAGACGACAACCGCCTCGTCGACCGGGCGGCTGCCGTCAGAGCGGGGGTGGCCTGGTGGGGGAAGAGCACGATGGCGCTTGCCCCCGGGTTCGGGCCCTGGATGCTGCTCGGCTCGGTGGTCACCGACGCCCCCCTCCCGGTGAGCGAACCGATGGTGCGCGACTGTGGGACCTGCACGGCCTGCATTCCGGCCTGCCCAACCGGGGCGCTCGATACCGAGGGCGTACTCGACGCCACCCGTTGCATCTCCTACTGGGCGCAGACACCGGGAATGATCCCCCTCGCCATCCGAGAAGCATGGGGAGACCGGCTCTACGGATGCGACGACTGCCTCGAGGCCTGCCCTCCCGGGGAGCGGTGGGAAGCAGACGCCACGACCGTGGCAGGTCGGGTCGACCTCCTCGAGCTGCTGAACCGATCGAACGCCGAGCTCCTCGCCGAGTACGGGCATTTCTACATTCCGCGCCGCGATCCGCGATTCCTCCGGCGCAATGCCCTCGTCGCGCTCGGTCACAGCGGCACGACCGAGGCCGAGCCGGTGATCACCGGGTACCTCCAGTCACCGGTCGCCGTGCTACGAGCCCACGCCGCCTGGGCGCTTGGATCGCTGGGAGCCGCTGGTGCCATCCCCTCCTTGCGGCAGGCAGCAGCCGTCGAATCCGACTCGCTTGTCAAAGGCGAGTTCGTCGCGGCGCTCGAGCGTCTTGCCGATCCGGATCGCCCGGTACGCTGATTCCCATGAAGGAGAGCTTGTGAGAGCCGTGTTCGGGTTCGCCCTCGGGTTCGGAACCATCATGCTGCTGGCATGGATCATCGCGGTGGGCGTCGCAGGCTCTGTTGAGGGCTGGTCGAAGATCGACCCGGACGAGCGATTCGGTCTCACCGGCAGGCGAATCGTGGCCGGTGTCTTCGGGTTTGGGATGGCCGGCCTCTCCGCCGCCTACACCGGCTGGCCGATGGCGGTGGCGACGTTGGCCGCGGCTGCCGGAGCAGTGGTGGCGGGCGCGGTCGCCGGCCTCGCCAAATGATCCTTATTGCAGACGTTCACGGAGCAAGCGAGAAGCTCCGGGGCCTTGTTGCTTCGCTCGACCAACCGCTCCTTGTGCTCGGTGACCTCATCAACTTCACCGACTATCGAACCTACGAGGGAATCCTGGCCGAGTTGTCGGGCATCGACTTCGTGCGTCGGCTCGTCGAACTCCGCATGGCCGGCCGCCGTGACGAGGCGAGAGCCCTTTGGAAGGAGGCCACCGAAGGACGGGAAGACGAACTCCGGGTTCGGCACGGAGAGTTGGTCGATGCCGCCTACCGGGAGATCGGAGCCGCCTTCGAAGGGGCCGGCGCCTACATCACCTATGGAAACGTCGATCGGGTTGAGGTTCTGCTCGAACACCTTCCGGCCGGGAACCGGTTCGTCGATCACGAACGCCTCGAAATCGAGGGCTGGGAGGTTGGCATCATGGGCGGGGGAATCACCTCCGGGCTCAACGTGCCCGGCGAGTTGTCGGAAGACGTGATGGAAGATCGGTTGGCGACGCTCGGGCCGGTCGACATCCTGTGCACCCACGTCGCTCCGGCTATTCCGCCGCTCCAGCGGGATGTTGTCGGGGGCATGTCGAAGGGATCGCGAGCCGTGCTCGCCTACCTCGAGCGCCACCAGCCCCGGTTCCACTACTTCGGTGATGTGCATCAGCCGCAAGCCTCTCAGTGGTGGGTGGGGCACACCCTGGCCCGCAACGTTGGCTACTTCCGGGCAACCGGTCGGGGTGTCCACCACCCGGCCTCCTGATTCGAGCACGGGGCTAGCCTTCTGTGCGCAACGCAAGGAGTTCCAATGGCTGAGGGCACCGTACAGACGATCCAGGTAAACGCACCGGCCGAGGTGGTGTTCGATGTCGCCGCCCACGTCGAGAACTTCCCGGAGTGGGCGACCGGCGTTCGCGAGACCGAGATACTGGAAGTCAATGAAGACGGCACTCCTGCCCGGGCACGGCTCATCGTCGATGGAATGATCCGCACCATCACATACGTCCTGAATTACACCTACGACGGCATCGCCCGCATCGAATGGACGGCCGAGCCCGGCGACGACATCGCCGAGATGGAGGGTCGCTACGAGTTCTACGAGCTCGAGAACGGCGCCACCGAAGTCGTCTACGCCTTGAAGGTCGAACCGAATTTCAAGGTGCCGGGGCTTCTCCGCCGCCAGGCAGAGAAGCAGATCGTCGGTACGGCATTGCGGGGGCTGCGCGACCGGTCGGAGGAGCTGGCTTCGGCCGCCGACTGATGCGCGTTCTGCTCGTCACCGGCAAAGGAGGGGTAGGCAAGACAACGGTCGCCGCCGCCACCGCCCTCAAGGCGGCCGATCTCGGGCATCGCACGCTCGTCATGTCCACCGACCCCGCACACAGCCTGGCCGACGCCTTCGACGTCCCGCTCGGGGATGAGCCCCACCAGATCGGCGAGAACCTCGTTGCTCAACAGATCGACTCGCAGCACCGTCTCGAGCAGTACTGGGGCGAGGTGCGCGACTACCTCACCGACGTGTTCGATTGGGGCGGATTGAAGGGGATCGAGGCCGAGGAGCTCGCCGTGTTCCCCGGCATGGATGAATTGTTTGCCCTCGCCGACGTGAAAGACCACGCCGTCTCCGGCGCCTACGACCTCCTTGTCGTCGACTGCGCTCCGACCGCGGAAACGCTTCGCTTGCTCTCACTTCCCGAGATCCTCGGCTGGTACATGGACAAGATCTTCCCGGTGGAACGAAAGATCGTGAAAGCGATGCGGCCCGTCCTCAACAAGGTGGTTTCGATCCCGATCGCCGGCGACGAAGTATTCGATGCAGCCGAAGGGTTCTATGGACGGATCCAGGGTGTGCGCGACATCCTCACCAATCCCTTCGTCACGAGCGCCCGGCTGGTCCTCAACCCCGAGAAGATGGTCATCAACGAGGCCCGACGCACGTACACGTACCTCGGGCTTTTTGGGTACGCCGTCGACGGGGTCGTCGTCAATCGAGTGCTCCCCGAGACGGTCACCGACCCGTACTTCAAGCGGTGGCAAGAGGTCCAGGCCGACTACCTCGTCGACATAGAAGAGGGCTTCGCAGACGTCGAGATTCGCCGCCTTCGGCTCTTCGACGAGGAGATGGTCGGGGTCGAGAAGCTCCGCCTGCTCGGTGACGAGTTGTATCCCGATGTCGACCCGCTCGACCGTCTTTCGGAGAGCGAGCCGTTCCAGGTGCTCGACGAGGGGGATGACGTAGTGCTTGCGGTGGCCGTCCCATTTGCCGAAAAGGGTGAGGTGGATGTCGTGCGCTACGCCGAGGAACTGATCATTACCGTCGGTTCGTACCGGCGGGCCTTCATCCTGCCGGACTCCCTCCGCCGGCGAGAGGTGCGTCGTGCTCAACTGGAGGATGGTGTGTTGCGAGTCACGTTTGGAGAGAAGTGATGAGCCCTGAGGAAGAAGAAGAAGAACGAATCAAGCGGGCCGCGCAGCGAGCCGGCTATCACCTGGTGAAAGCGGCTTCCGAAGTGCTGGCGGCCATCTCTGCCGTCCTCGAAGAACTGCGCGGCCCCGACGGGGATGACCCGGAGTCCCGTGTCGTTCACATCGATGTCGAGTAGTCGTGTCTGACGACATCGTCGAGATCGCCCGCTACTTCAACATCATTGAGGGTGAGGTGGCGTGCGCTCAGTTGCGGGCGGAGGGCATCAACGCCTACCTCAAGACCGACAATGCCGGCGGGGTTCATCCCGAGCTCAACTTCACCCGCGGGGCGCGACTCATGGTCCTCGCTGCGGACGAAGAACGAGCCACGCAGATCGTTGAAGCGGAGTGAGCGGAGGCCTCACTAGTGTGCCGATCTCATGACTGACCTTTCTGCCCGCGCATCCAGCCCCGCCGTTGAGAAGGCCATCTCCGCGCTGCCCAATCTCGTGAAGCTCGGATACCGGCTCATGCGTGATCCGCGCGTCCCCGTGAAGCACAAAGCGTTCCTGGGCGGCTCACTTGCCTACCTGGCGTCTCCCGTTGACCTGATCCCCGACTTCATCCCGTTTCTCGGGAGGGCGGATGATCTCCTCATGCTGGCCTTCGCGCTGAATGCGATGTTCGAAGCGGCCGGGGAGGCCATCGTCCACGAGCATTGGGACGGGACCGGCGATGTGCTCGAGATTGTGGCCGGCGTCGTCGAGTGGGGAGCCTCCCTCGTTCCCTGGCCGGTCCGCCGGGCCGTGAAGCGGTATTTGCGCGGGTTTTAGGAAGCTCACATTTCTCGCGATGCCCGCTACCTTGGCGGCATGGAATTCCGTCGCATCTCAAACCTTCCCCCGTACGTCTTCGCCGAGGTCAATCAACTGAAGCTCGATGCCCGCCGAGCCGGGGCAGACATCGTTGATCTCGGGTTCGGAAACCCCGATATACCGTCGCCGCCTGCCGTGGTTGAGAAACTGGTCGAGGCCGCCCGGCAGGAGAAGAACCATCGCTATTCCGCCTCACGGGGCATTCCCAACCTTCGCAAAGCGATCACCGATCGCTATCAGCGCCGGTTCGGGATAACCCTGGATCCCGACACGGAGGCCATCACCACTATCGGAGCAAAAGAGGGCCTCGCCCACCTCATGTGGACGCTCGTGCAACCGGGCGATGTCGCCCTCGTGCCCGAGCCCTCCTATCCGATTCACATTTATGCCCCGGTCCTGGCCGGGGCGGAAGTACGCACCGTGCAGATGAGTCTCGGCGATGACTTCTTCGAACGGCTGCGGGAGGAGTTCGCGCAGACCTGGCCGCGTCCGCGCGTCATCCTCACATCCTTCCCCCACAATCCGACGACGGCCGTCGTTGAGCTCGAGTTCTTTGAACGACTCGTTGCCTTCGCCAAGGAGAACGACGTCTTCCTGGTCAACGACTTCGCCTATGCCGATGTCCACTACGACGGCTATGTCCCGCCGTCCTTGCTGGAGGTGCCGGGGGCCAAGGACGTGGGGGTCGAGCTCTACACCATGACCAAGGGTCACTCGATGGCCGGATGGCGGGTCGGGTTCGTGGTCGGGAATGCCGAGGCCATCGCCGCCCTCGCCAAGCTCAAGTCGTATCTCGATTACGGCACGTTTCAGCCGATTCAAATTGCGTCGATCATCGCCCTCAACGAGCAGGACGAGTACCCCGCCAAGGTCTCGGCCATCTACAAGAAGCGTCGCGACGTGCTCGTCGACGGGCTCAATCGGGCGGGATGGAAGGTCGAGAAGCCGGCCGCCACCATGTTCGTATGGGCAGAGGTCCCCGGTCCGTATGCCGAGATGGGCTCGCTCGAGTTTGCCAAGTTCCTGCTGCGGGAGGCGAGAGTGGCGGTGAGCCCGGGTATGGGATTCGGTCCTTCAGGTGAGGGGTACGTGCGGTTCGCCCTCGTCGAGAATGAGCACCGCATTGCCCAGGCGGTCAAGGGAATTCGAAAGGCGCTGACGAAGCTGTAGAGCAAACGCCTGTGGCGTTTGCGGCCATCGGCCATCGGCCATCGGCCAGAAGGTAGGCGATCTGCCGGTGGATGCCATCTGGCCGCTGCAGCAGAGCGGTGCGCAGTCAGACCCCGTATGCTGGATCACTATGCCGCTCTATATGGATGTTCATCCCGGTCTTGGCGATGCGACGCCTGATGACGTTGCCGAAGCGCATCGGCACGATCTCGAGGTCCAGGGAGAGTATGGGGTCAAGTTCCTCAGCTACTGGTTTTCCGATCCGGAGGGCAAGGCGTTCTGTCTTGCCGAGGCGCCCGATGTTGAGTCGCTGGCGGCGTGCCACAAGGCAGCCCACGGCCTCATGCCCCATGAGGTCATCGAGGTAGCGGCTCCGACGCTGGCGCAGTTCATGGGCGACATCGCCAACGATCCCACCGACCGGGTGACGGTCGATGGCAAACCCGATACGGCGCTCCGAGCGATCATGTTCACCGACATCGAGGGCTCGACCGCAGTCAGCACGAGCCGGGGTGATCAGGTCGCCGTCGAGCTGGTTCGTCGCCATGACCAGGTCGTAAAGGAAGCCCTCGAGAAAAGCGGCGGGAACATCATCAAACACACGGGTGATGGGATGTTTGCCAGCTTCACTTCCGTGCTGCGGGCGGTTCAGGCTTCGATTGACATCCACCGGGGTATTGCGCCGGCCGGATCCGAGGAACCGGCCCTTGCCGTCAAGATCGGCCTCACCGTCGGGGAGCCGGTCGAGGACAGCAACGACCTGTTCGGGGCGTCGGTCAACCTGGCAGCCCGAATCTGTGCCCACGCCGGCGGGGGGCAGACGCTCGTCTCCAGCACCGTGCGCGACCTCGCCATCGGTAAGGGAATCGACTTCCGCGCCATGGGCGAGATCGGGCTGAAAGGGTTTCCCGACCCGGTCGCCCTCTTCGAAGTCGCCTGGGCCGATCCCGACGACTGACCGTCGCCAGCAGCTGCCAAGCAACGCCGAAGGCGTTGCCGATGGCCGACGGCCGGGACGTAATCTTGGGAGTGGTACGAGCGCTAGGCCCGCTTGATCAGCTGTCCGGGCCGCTCCTGGCGAGCGGGAAGTACGCCAGGTTGGCGTAGTCCATGAGCATGCGATGGGTCGAGAAGTCGAACACCGAGCTGACGATCGCTTCCTTCATCATCTTGACCCATTCCTTGGGCACCCCGTCGCCATCACGGTCGTAGAACCTCGGGACGACTTCGTTTTCGAGTAGCTCGTACAGACCGGCGGCATCGGCGTCGTCGCCGAATGCCTCGAGCCCGTCCGGCCCAAAGGTCCAGCCGTTCTGTCCGTTCACGGCAGCCTCAGCCCACCAACCGTCCGGCACGCTCAGATTGAGCCCGCCGTTGAGGGCCGATTTCATGCCGGACGTGCCGCTCGCCTCTTTGGGAGGCACCGGGTTGTTCAGCCACACGTCGCAGCCCGCCGTGAGCAGGCGGCCAACTGCCATGTCGTAGTCCTCGACGAAGAACAGGTGGCCCCGGAACTCCGGGCGCTGTGACAGCTCGACCACCCGCCGGATCAGGTCCTGGCCTCCGGCATCGGCCGGATGCGCCTTGCCGGCGAAGACAAACTGCACCGGGCGCTCGGGGTTGGTCATGATGGCCTGCAATCGGGGAAGATCCTGCAACAAGAGGGTCGCCCGCTTGTAGGTGGCGAACCGGCGGGCGAACCCGATGGTCAACCGATCGGGCGGAAGCATCCCCCGAACCTCGCGCAGCACATCCGGGCTGGCTCCATGACGGCTGAACTCGGCTCGCAGCCTGCGCCGTACCTGCCGGGTCATCGCGTTCTTCTGGGCGAGGTGGGCATGCCAGAGCTCATCGTCGGGCACATCCCGGAGAGCTTCCCACGGCTCCTGGCTCGTCAACTGGGACGCCCAGTCGGTGCCGAGGGTCTCGGTAAAGAGGCGGGAGATGGAGTGGCCAACCCAGGTCGGGACGTGCACTCCGTTCGTGACCCCGTGGGCCGGTCCCCCGATGAGGTGACTCCACTGCTCGGTGGCAACCTCGCCGTGGCGCTTGCTCACGCCGTTTACGAACGAGGCGAACCTGATGGCAAGCGCCCCCATGTCGAAGGCCCCGTCGTCGTGGTCGTTCGTTCGACCCAGCTTGGCTACCTGGGAAGCGTCCACCTCTGGGAACAGGTAGTCGGTGTAGCGGAGCACCGCGCCGAGGTCGAAGCGCTCATTGCCGGCCGGGACGGGCGTATGCAGCGTGAACAGCGTCTTGGTCTTGATTTGCCGCTGTGCTTCGTCGAACGAAATGCCATCCCGCATCCGCCGGGCGGTCCGCTCCAGCACGCTGAAGGCGGCGTGGCCTTCGTTGACGTGCCAGGCGCCGGGGGTGATTCCGAGCTTGCGGAGCACTTTGACGGCGCCGACCCCGAGCACGAGCTCCTGGGCAAGGCGCATGTCTCGTCCGCGGACGTAGAGGTGGTGGGTGATGGTCCGGTCCGCCGGATCGTTCTCCGGGACATCGGTGTCGAGCATGATGAGGGGAACCCGTCCGACCTGAACCTTCCACGCCGCCGCCATGACGCTGCGGCCCGGGAAGTCGAGCTCGACCTGCAGCTGGGATCCGCCCCGGCCCATGACCGGGTGGATGGGCCGGCGTGAGAGATCGAGGGCGGGGTAGTAGTGCTGTTGGCCGCCCCCGGGATCGACCGCCTGGCGGAAGTAGCCGCGTCGGAAGAGCAAGCCGATCGCGACCATCGGAATGCCGAGGTCGGACGCCGTCTTGAGGTGATCGCCGGCCAGGACACCGAGGCCGCCCGAATAGAAGGGCAGCTTGGTCTGCAGGCCATACTCGGTGCAGAGATAGACGACCGGACCGGTCAGGTCCTCGCTCGCCTCGGCCGCCCACGTCTCTTCGGAGGCCATGTATGCGTCGAAGCGCCGGACGACGTTGTCGTACGAGGCCAGGAACCGTGCGTCGGCACTCAGCGACTCCCAGGTCGATGGCTCAACGCCCTGGAGGAATGAGATCGGGTTCTGGACGTCGTGCCAGCGTTGAGCATCGATGCGAGACCACAGTTCGCTCGCCTCGTCGTCCCATGCCCACCAGATGTTGTTGGCGATGTCGTAGAGGCGATCGAATTCTTCCGGGAGCGCAATCTGGGCGCCCGGGATGTCTGGTATTTCGACGAGCATTCGGATTCCTCGGTAGGAGCAACTCGCGACTTTAGGACCGACCGCACTCGAACACGAGTTCATCCCTACAATCTCCTGCCCGCTCCGTAACCCGGTGCCGCCCGAGGGAGTCAGAAGCCCGTGACATACGCCATCCTCTTTCCCGGTCAGGGCATCCAGCACGTCGGCATGGGCGCCGACCTCTTCGAGAAGCACCCCGAGTTGCTCGGCCCGGTGGCCGACGAGATCCTCGGCTGGTCACTCCGGGACGTCTGTCTCAACGGCCCGGAAGACGTTCTCACCAGGACCGATCACCTGCAGCCCGCCCTCTACGCGCTTTCCTTCGTCCTGTGGGAGGAGCTTGCTCCTCACCTCACGGAGCCGCCGGTGGCGGCAGCCGGGCACTCGCTCGGCGAGTACACGGCACTGGCCGCGGCAGGGGCCTTCGATTTTGCCACCGGGCTCAGGCTGGTGGCCGCCCGTGGCCGGGCTATGGCCGAGGCCGCCGCCGGGGAGCCGAGCGGGATGGTGGCCGTGCTCGGAATCGACGACGACAAAGCTGAAGAGGCAGCGCAACGGCGCCGGGCCGATGGTGGCCGCCTCTGGGTGGCAAACTTCAACGGGCCTGCGCAGGTGGTTCTGGCCGGTGGGGCACACGATCTCGACTGGTTCACCACCCACGCTCGTGACTACGGCGGACGCCGGGTAATCCCGCTCAAGGTGGCAGGCGCCTTCCATTCCCCGTTCATGGATTCCGCCGTCGAACCGCTTGCGGCCGCCCTCGACGAGGTGGAGTTCGCCGAGCCGTCCATTCCGGTCTGGACGAATCTCACCGCCGCGCCGGTCGACGATCATCGAACCGCGCTGCTGCAGCAATTGGTCGCTCCGGTCAGGTTTACGCAGACGCTGACGGGGATGGGGGAGACCGGAGTGCGGATGTTCCTCCACATTGGCCCGGGCAATGTCACTGCCACGATGGCCAAGCGCACCGTGCCCGAGAGCGAAGTCCATCACTTCAGTCACGTCGCCGACGTGGAAGAGGCGGCCGACCGGGTGGGTTCACTCATACAATGACACCGGGGAGGATGTCGTGACGAATTCGTCAATCACCGGATGGGGCAAGTGCCTGCCACCAACGGTGCTCACAAACCATGATCTCGAGGGACTTGTCGATACGAACGACGATTGGATCACCTCGCGCCC
>SHLN01000053.1 GCA_004283105.1 Acidimicrobiia bacterium | reverse complement strand
ACGTGCGCAAGGCAATCGTGTCGGTGCCCGGCCTTCCCCTCCCGATCGATCCGGGCGGCGTGTACAACCTCAACAACTCCCCGACGGACCAGTCTCTGGCCGATGCGGTCGAGGACGCCGAGGACTACGGCAGCTTGCTCACGCTCGGTCGCACCACAGCCCCGCTCGGATTGGGGCTGGTCGGGCTCCTCCTGGCCGGCGCCGGGGCATTCCTGTTCATGCGCAAGCCGGCCGAGCTGCCCGGGGCGTCGCCGCACACCGTCGGCGAGAGCGGGTCGGAGAACGGCTAGGCGGACCGGCGGGCTCGTACAAGGACGTCGATGGCGGTGTGGGTCTCACCGTCGGCTTCGACCGGTCGCAGCACTTCTTCGGCGCGCTCGATTGTGAGCCCGTCTAATCCCGCCACGAGATCGTCCGGACCGTAGAGCCCATCGGCGGTGGGCGGTCCTCCGTAGCCGTCGGTGAGATTGCGAAGCGCATGGCCCACGACGAGCAGCGTTCCGCCGGGAGCGAGGGCATCCTGCGCATGCCGGAGAACCGAGCGCATGGCATCCGGCGGCATGTGCAGGTAAAAGACGATGACGAGGTCGAAAGCGGCGTCCGGCCACCGCCTGGTGGTGATGTCGACGACCTCCCAGGTGACATCGACATCGTGTTCGGCCGCCAACTGCCGGGCTTTCCCTATCCCGACCGGCGAGAAGTCCGCTCCGGTCACGTTCCAACCCCTGGTGGCCAGCCAGACGGCATTTCGTCCTTCACCGCAGGCGACATCGAGTGCTCGCCCCGGCGCCATCGCCTCGACCTCGGCTACGAGGAACCGGTTTGGCGCAGCACTCCACACGAGCCGCGGCGCCGAATACCGTTCATCCCATTGCTCGCTCGTCATGGGGCGATTGTATGGCGCTCAATCCCACACGTGGACGGGAAGCCCGACCCACAGCACACTCGCCAGGTAATCGGCCTCCCAGTTGGGGACGCGTACACATCCATGTGACGCGGGATACGGGGGCACGGAAGCACTCCCGTGGATGGCGTAGCCGCCCAAGAAGTACCACGGCCGGTACAACCCGCCCAGGTAGGAGATCCTCCAGCCGTCGTACTGCTTGTAGAACGTGAACGAACCGCGTGGTGTGCGCGCCCGCACGAGGCGGCCCGAGGCGTTGGCATACAGCTCGCCGTTGCCCGAGCTGATCGGGATGATGTCGGCGACGCTCCCATCCTGGACGCGATAGAGGAGCTGGCGAGTCACATCGACCTCGATTCGGTCGTCCTGATCGTCGCGCACCGGCAGCGTCGGTCCCGGATACGCCGCAAGCAAAGCCCAGTCATCCACGCTCCATGAAGCCGATCTCGTCACGTCGAGGGCCTTGTGGACGGCTATGACGGCGGTGGCAGTCCGCTCTCCGAACACGCCGTCGATGGAATCCCGGAAGAAGCCGGCCTCCGCCATGGCCTGCTGAAGCCGCTCGACGGCCGGTCCGGACTCGCCGGGCTCGAGAGAAACCGGAACAAAGAGCGTGGTCGTCGTGGTGACCGGAAGGGGCACCGGCGGGTCGGGAATCGAGCCAACGGTCGACGGGGCCGGCCCAACGACGGTGGTGGTGGTCGGGCTCGGGATACTCACGATCGTTGTGCTTGTGGTGGTACGCGTGAACCCGACACCATGGTCACCGGCGATGTCGCTCCCGCACCCGGCCGCTCCCAGCGACAGGATGAAGAGCCAGATGGCTGCTACCCCTATTTCGTCCGCTCGCACGCCCATGCCGCTCCCCTGATCTCAATGCAATCAGTCAACGCCCGCGACTACAAGAGTCACTCGACCTTTGGACGTGGGTCGTTCGGCGCCGGTTCCTCAGGCCGAAGCGGATTCGCCGTCGTCGCCCACCAGCCAGGACGGGTGAGGATCGGCCAGGTCGAAGACGAGCCCGAAGTCGCCGAGTGGGGCCGAGTCCCATGCGAGCACCCGTCCCGCGACGCGGTTCCCTCCCGCCCGCTTGGCTACGTACATGAGGGCGTCTGCGGCCCGCAAGGCATCAACCGCCACCGGCGGGTCCCGCCGGAAGGTCACGACCCCGACACTCACCGAGATGTACGAGCGGCTGTCGTGGGTGCGCCGGTTGATGACACTGCGCAATCGCTGAATGGCCTTGACGGCGTCCTGCTCATCGGTGTCGGGCAGGATGAGGGCGAACTCGTCACCTCCGACGCGTCCAAACACATCGGTCTCACGGATCGATGACAGGACACTGGAAGCGAGCGTCCGCAGCATGGCGTCACCCTCGGCATGACCGAGCTCATCGTTCACTCGCTTCATATCGTCAAGATCGATGAAGGCCAGGGTGAGCGGAGATGCGGTCCGGACGGCCCGGGACCGCTCCCGCTCAAACGATTCGAGGATGCCCCGGGTATTGAGGGCGCCGGTCAGCAAGTCCATCCGGCTTTGCGCGGCGAGCCGGTCGAGCAGTGATCGACCGCAATGGAGCACAACGACGAGAGCGGCGAACACGGCCAGCTCGTTTCCGAGGTTCCACAAAGCCGCCGCCACACTGATGTCACCGGATGAGTAGAAGAGACGGACCGACAGCCCGGCACCCGACGCCAGGATCGCCAGGATGCCGCCCGCCACCCAGCCGGCATGGAAGGTGGCTCCCATCACGATGAGGGCGTAGAAGACGGCGAAGCCGACTCCGGGCCCGGAGAGATAGTCGAGGAAGGTGAGTCCCGCCACGGCCACCAGCGCCACTGTCGTGACGACCATCCGGTGAGGGTCGCGCATCGAGTAGGCAAGGGCGAAGAGCGATTCGAGATCCGCCCGCTTCAGGCCCCCGAGGACGGTTCGAAGCTTGTTCATTGCTACGTTCTCTATCGGAACGCCGCCCGGCGGGCCTGAAGCTTTTTTCCAGGTTATGCCACACTGCGTGACAATCCGGGCACTCGATCGGACGAATATCGACGCTGCGTGGTGGCCGCTGTCGCTAGTTGAGCGGGATCCCCTGCGAGTACGTGGCAGCTCGCAGCTCCCATGGGGTATGGGAGAACCCGGGAAACTCGGCGGTTTCGGTCAGGTAGCAACCCCCGAGACGGGAATCGTGACGGCAGACGGGCTCGGGCATCGGCTCGTCGATGATGTCGAATATCACCGAGAGGAGGGCTTTGCCGTCCAGACCGCCGACTTCCGAGAGGATCCCGGAGAAGGTCTCCGGGCCGGTCACAATGGCGAGGTGATGGAAGGCGCAGTAGCCGCCGCTGGTCGCTTCTTGGCAATCGGTCTGCTGGCAAGTTCTCGTTGTCTTCATACAACGGACATCGGCACCTCGAAAACCCCCTAGAGAAGGGACTTTTCGGGTGTTGAGGGGACTAGACAGCCCCCCGCTCGCACGGTGACTAGTTACCGTCGAGATGGATCTCCATCAGATCCTCGGCGACCTCGAACCCGGCCGATCGCACAACCGCCGCCGCCTCCGAATCTGGCTCGGCCACCGGGTTGGTGTGGTTGAGGTGGGTGAGGATGAGGCGCCGATCGGCTGCCAGGTGCCCGAACCGTTCGATGGTGTCGGAGACGAGCGGGTGGGGAATCTGGCCCAGATCGCGCCCCGGGATCTCGTCGAGCGACGAGAAGCTGGCGTCGAGGAGGCACACCCGGTGGCGGGCCACCTCCTGCTGGGCGTCCGGCCAGTCGGCCCAGGAGTCGATGTCGGGCACGAACAGGACCTCATCGTTGATCGAAATGCCAACGGTGTCGGTGAGCTCGGCCCGATGAGGGACCGGCACGAGGCGGAGCGAGAGCCCGGGTTCGAGCAAAACGGGCCCGAACCCGGACCGCAGGTCCAGGTGGCCCCCCTCGACGAGCGATCGCCACGGCTCATTGGCAGTGAGAAAGGCTGCCATCGAGGGTGTCACCCAGGTGGGAATGCGATCGGCATTGTGCGCTTCCTTACCGAACTGCACCAATCCCGTGTAGTGGCCCATGTGGCCGTGGGTCAGGGTGATGTGGTCGACGGCGTTGCGAGCTGAGCGGGCCTGATAGGCCTCCACCTCAGACAGCCGGGCCACCTGAGCCTTCACATCGGGTGACACATCCGCCAGCAACGTCGACCCATCGTCCATGACGACGGCCACGCTCGAGACAAGTCGGGGTCGGCCCCGGCCGCGACTCCCCAATTGGGGGTTGCCGCCGTCCTGAGCGGTCCCGAGCACGATGAGGGTTCCGGCCATTGCGACGACTCTAGGGCGGGATAGGGAGCGTTGACCCGCAAACCTGACGAATACCGGGGCCGTCCGAGATTGCCGGATGTGAGCGGGTGAGGTGGTGCAGGTCGCTGGCAAGAAGTCTGGCAGGGACGACCCTGCGTGGCGGACGTGGACCTGGCTCCAACGGCTAGGTTCTCTGGCCAGGAATCCACCGAGTCCAAAGGAGTGCGACATGAGGGAAGATCGGAAGAAGGCGGCACCACCGGCCGCGCTCATCGCGATCGGAATCATGTTCGTTGTCATCGGGATGAACACCACTCCTGGATTGATCGCTGCAGGTGTTGTGTTCCTCATCGCCGCCTTCATGCAGCACCGCAAATCTCAGAATTCCGACGACGGACTGGGAGATTGAGCCAAGACGGTCAGCACGCCATTCACGCTCGGCAAGCCTTTCGGTCGGCACGCCTTTCCAAGAGGATTGGGCCCGCAACCTGACCAGGCCCACCAACCGCCCGCAACAGCACTTCCAGGAGTGGTTGGGCGGGCGCTATCCGTCGACGTGGGATGCGGGTCCCCTAGGTGCTGCGCCACCGGGTGATTCGTTGCGGGCTTCTGCGTGGGATTCGTTCGACTACGCAGCGGGCCTCCATGTCGGTTTTGGTGTAGCGGACGTAGTTGGTGAGTCGACCCTTGGGGAAGAGTTTGTGGCGGCCATAGCGGTCCTGGGCTGCATCGACGACGGTTTGAAGCTTGATGGTTCCGTCGTCGTCGGCGTGGCTGTCGATCATCTCGAGAATGAGGTCGTATACCGCTTGGTACTGGTCGAGGTCCATGGTCCAACCATCGAGGCCGCCGGGCCGGGTGGCGTTGAAGACTTCGACGCGTCCTTTGTCCTCACGGGCACGCCTATCGGCCTCCCATGCGCTGTCGGGGACGGGGCCGGCGTGTTCGTCACGTTCGATATCGGCCATGGGACGAGGGTATCAGCTCAGTGGGTGGCGACGGGCCGGGACCGCACGTCCTGAGCGGGTCCCTGCCCCCCACTACCCTCGCCCGTGTGAAGCGAACCATCACCCTCGATCCGGCCCCCGACCTGCGCCTTACCTTCGGCCACCTCCACGGGGGAACGACACACCCCCACCGGCCGCTCGGCCGGTCCGAGGGATGGCGCGCGAGCCGGACACCCCAGGGTGCGGCCACCCTTCATCTCCTGGTCGATGGGGTCCGGATAGATGCCACCGGCTGGGGGCCCGGCGCCGAGTGGGCTCTCGAGCACCTTCCAGACCTGCTGGGCGCCCGGGATGATCCGACTTCATTCCCGACCAACTCGCATCGACTCATGCGGGAGCTGAGGAAGCAGTTCTTCGGCCTCCGCATCGCCCGCACCGAACAGGTGCACGAGGCCCTGGTTCCCATCATTCTCGGCCAGGTGGTGACCCGGACCGAAGCCCGCCGCGCCGAACGCCGGCTGATTGAGGAGTACGGGGAGGATGCCCCCGGGCCCGAGCCACTCCGCCTGCAGCCGGAACCGGCGGTACTCGCCCGACTGAAGTACGAGGACTTCCATCCGCTCGGGATCGCCCGCAAGAAGGCGCTTCTCATCATCGAAGTGAGCCGGCGAGCGGCCCGCCTCGCCGAAATCGCCGGGATGGACTCGCTCACTGCCGAGAAACGCCTCCAAGCCGTCCCGGGCATCGGCCCGTGGAGCTCGGCCCTCGTCATTTCTGAGTGTCTGGGCGACCCCGATGCCGTCCCGGTGGGCGACTATCACCTCCCGAACACCGTGGCCTGGGCCCTGGCAGGCGAAGCGAGAGCCACCGACGGCCGCATGCTCGAGCTCCTCGAGCCGTACCGGCCCCATCGGTACCGGGCAGCGTTGATGCTGAAGCTGTCCGGTATCGGAGCGCCCAAATACGGTCCCCGCACCGAGGTCCGGTCTTTCTCCAACTACTAATTGGGGTTCCGGCGGGTCGGGGGCCGCCATCCGGTTGAGGCATAGTTTTCCCACATCGTCCGAAAAGCCTGGAATTATGGGCTTTCGTGGGTAAAGTCGCGTTCGATAAGGGGGGAGCTTCATCGGAAGCTCCATCATGGGCACGCAGGAAGGACCCAAATGAACAAGACAGAAATGGCGAAGAAGCTCGCCGGGAAGACCGAACTCAGCCAGGCGAAGGCCCAGGAAGTGATTGAGGCCATCTTCGATACGCATCCTGGCAAAGGGATTATCGCCGTTGAGCTCGATGCCGGCCGTGAGGTTTCGATCGCCGGTTTCGGTAAGTTCGACACCAAGCGCCGTAGCGCTCGTCAGGGTCGCAATCCGGCCACCGGCGCAACCATCCAGATTGCCGCCAAGACGTATCCCGTCTTCAAGGCCTCGAAGGGCTTGAAGGACCGCGTCGCCGAGTAACGAGTTTCCAACTCGCTGAGAAAGAACCCCGCCATCGGCGGGGTTCTTTCATGCTCCGGCGTCCGCGCCGGTGAGGAGCTCAATCGGCCCGTCGAACCCGGGTTCTGAGCGAAGGAACTGGACGACGCCGGCGAGGCCGAACTCACCGACCGTTGCCCGCTCGGTGTCGACGACAATGGCCCGGCCATCCCGGTCGGCTGGATTGACAATGACCGTCGAGGCGTCGAAATCGAGCCCCGAAGCGCCGGCAGCCCCCTCGGGCAGTCCGATTCGGCCGATCTCCTCCCCGAGATCCACGTCGTATACGACGAGATCCACTGTCTCGTCGGCGGCGGGCTGGAGATAGGCAAGGAAACTCCCGCTCGGATCAAGTGCCGGCGTTGTCGGGCACGTCGGATCGTCTGAGCAACCCTTGTGGGGGTTCGAGGCAAGATCGATGACGGCCCCCTGGTCGTTGCGGAACTCGAAGCGTGACTGAGAACCCGATAGCTGCTCGAGGATGAACCGGCCCCCGCCGTAGCTGATCGCGGTCGGCCCCGACCCGGCCGAACCAACCTCACCGAGCACCCGATCACCGGTCACGAAGTCAAAGACCACCAGGCGTTCGATGCGTTGGACGGGATCGTCTGCATCATCGGTGATCGTCAGGATCATCGTGGGAGCGCCGTCGATGGGTTCGACGGCCCACAACTTCAGCAGGCTCCCGTCGTTCACGTCGAGATACGGCTGAGCCTCCGGATTCGAGGCGCGGGACCAGAAGATGCGCTGATCTGCTGCTGTGTCCGAGCCTGCTCCCGGCATCTGGAAGAGAAATCCACCGTCGAGGTCATCAAAGCCGGCCTCAACCGGCGCATCGACCAGCCGGCGAGGGGCACCTCTCCCCTGGAGAACCGAATAATCCGATGACGTGAGGATGGTTACCGGACCCGGGGTGTCGATTACCAGCAGGGTCGTCGACGTCGTCGTGCTGGTCGAACTTGTGGTTGTCGACGCAGGGAGAGGGCTTGTAGTCGAAGAACCGCCGAGCACCTCCGACGTGGTTGGTGGATTGTCGAAGTCGGCGAACGTGAGGGCGGGCCCGTCCGAGTTGCCACCGGAGCAGGCGGCAAGGAACACTGTGAGTAGGAGCAGGATTTTGCGCATAGGTAGGGCCGTTTCCCTACTTTACGGCAGCCGAAACCGGTGTCCTGAGCAGTTTGAAGGGTCGGGAACAAACGTTCCCGACCCTTCGAGAGCCGACCGCGGGAAGCAGCAGGCTTAGGGACCGCCGAATCCGCTATCCACGCCCTCGAAGGCAGATGCCGGATATTCGCCCAGATTGGCGATTACCGCAATCGACACCACCACCATCAAGAGCACGATGAATGCGTACTCGACGAGGCTTGCACCCTCCTCCTGCTGGACAAAGGTCCGAAGCATTACTGCCACAGTCCTCATATCCCCTCCCTTCCTTTCCACATCATCGGCCTCCCCGGCAATTCCTTGATACCCTCCCACCATGAAGTTGACCGCCGCAGACCGCCAATCGTTCATCGAAGCCCATCCAGATTGGGCGCTCCATGACGAGTCGATCTCCCGAACGTTTGTGTTCGATGGGTTCACGCAGGCGATTGCGTTCGTGGTGGAGGTCGGCTTCCTGTCCGAGGCCGCCGATCACCATCCCGATATCGACATCCGGTGGAACAAGGTGACCATCGTGCTCTCCACTCACAGCGAGGTAGCGCTCACGGAGAAAGACTCTGCGTTGGCGGCTCAGTTCGACGAGATCTAGGGCGCTTCTCGCTTCTCGGATCGCGGACAGGCCTAGCCTGCTGATATGCAAATCTTGTCGGCCTTGTTCGTTGAGAACTTCGAATTTCGTCAGGTGGAGGGTCCGGCCACCCGGATTGACCTCAGGGGCATCCACTTCAGTACGGCCGTTCGATCGTTCCCGACCACGCTGGAACCTCACCTCATTGTGCTCATTCGCTGCCCGGCCGAGGAATCCGGCTCCGACGCACTCGAGACGGTATTCATGCGCGATGGCGAAGAGGTCGCTCGCAATCGGGCGCCAGTTCTGATCGAACCCGGGAAGTTCGGCTATCAACTCGTCAAGGGTGAGATCGAGTTTCTGGAGCCCGGAACGGTGGAAGCCCACTGCCGTCTGACTGGTGAGTCCTCAGACCCCCTCATCGTCCCCCTAACGGTCTTGCCGCCCGCCTCTCCACCCGCTTGAGCGGCAATCACAGGCAACGGGCAACGGGCAACGAAGCGTTCTGAGCGGGAAGCGGATAGCGGGCAGCGGATCCCCGAGCGGCAAGGATCGAACCATGCTGCTCAGTTGAGATTCAGCGTGATTCCCGCCATCTCGGCGCGCACCTGCCATGCGGTGAGACCGACACCGGGGAACTCGCCGCACAGTGTCAGGTAGCAGTCACCCATGATGGACCCGTGCGGGCAGACCCACACAAACTCGTCATCCTCGTACTCGTCATCGACCCACAGGCCGGCAGATGTGTCTCCGTTGACGAGATCGACGAGCTCGAGGTCCATCTGGTGGCTCCAGCAGAACAGGAAGCCGCGCATGCGACGGGAATCGCACTCCGGGATGTTGCATGCCGTTCCGACTGTCATGCCTCTAGGTATCGGCACGACGAGGGGGCCTGTTTAGCAATCAGACGGATGCGGGGTTCGTCACGCCTTCGCGCCAGATAGCGGCGAGCTTGGGCTCATCGTCTTCATACTCGAAGAAGACCCGCCATCCGAGATGATCGGGCTGGCTAAAGGTGAGGCTCGGGAAGTTGACGAGCTCAACGGGGATCTCGACCACCGCTTCGGCGACCGTCCGTCCCTCGAGGGCCATCGCTTCGACCAGCGGGTCGGCGACAATGCTCCCGAATTCGCCTCGCACCGATGGAGTCGACCCGGTCGGATCCCACCAGCCCCATGATGCATCGCCCGCCAGCAATCCGGCGAGCTCCTCGTCTTCGAAGTGCTTGGGCGGGGCGTAGTAGGCAACCTCGAGGCCCGGGCTCGTCACAATCGGCCGCAGATCGCCGCGAGCCCCGAGGACGGCTCGAATCGATTCGACGGCGGCAGCCACTTGCTCGTCGGCCGCGAACGAGCCGGCCGGGATCATCGGAGTCACGAACCGGGCAATCACCCAGCCATCGCCTTCGGGTGTTTCAACCTCAATCCACCGGGTCGAGCCGCGTTGGGCGTGTCGGCCCGTCGCCCGGATGCCGGTTTCGGCCGGCGGATACCGGTACACGAGTGGGTATTCCTCACCCGGACCTTCCAGGGCGGTCACGACCGCACCTGCCGGCACTCTTACCACGCCAACGGTGGAAGGACCAGCGGCCGGCAGGAACACCGGCCCTCGCCCGATGAGGAAGTTGCGACTGAAGCCGAAGATGATGGATGCCAGGAACGCCGCTCCGACCGCCAGCAGGGGTATGCCGAGCAGACCTGCCATCTCGGATACGGTTCCGACCAGCAACTTGATGCTGTCGACGACGATGCCCGACGATGGCGCCACCGGCGGCGGCGTCACCTCCTCTACCGAAACGAGGTCAATGGCAACCAGCTGACCATCTATCTGGGTGACGCGAATGGTCACGAGACCCGTGCTCGAACTACCACTGCTATCGGTCACGACGTACGTGAACGTGTCGGTACCGTTCCATTCGGGAGGCGGAACGTATGTGAAGACGTCCCCGATCAGCGTCACCGAACCTTCGGCGGGAGTCCCGGCGGTAATCCATACGGGATCGCCCTCCGGATCGTACACACCGTCCGGAATCGGAATCTCTACGTTTGGAACGAACTCGAGCTCGGTGTCGACGTTCGGCGTGACGGGCGGGTCATTGACGGCGAGAATCGCCAGGTTCACCGTGGACTGGGAGATACCACCCCGGCCGTCACTGATCCCGTAGTCGAGCGACTCGGCGCCAAAGAAGTCGGGATCTGGCCGGTAGGTGTAGGTCCCATCTCCGTTTGGGACCAGGGTCCCGTTGACCGGTTCATCGATCCAGCTGACGAACAACACATCGTCGTCCGGATCGGTGTCGTTGACCAGGGGCGCCACGAGGACGCTTGTGTCCTCGTCCAGCGTGAGGAGGTCCGAGAAGCCCAACGGCGATGCGTTCAGCGGCGGAAGCGGGGCGGCCGCGCTCACGACGACAATCACGGCAGTCGACGTCGAGTTCCCGCCAGGATCGGTGACGACGACATCCAGGAGATACGAGGGGGTTTCTCCGGCATCGAGAGCGGACACCAGAATGAGTTCTCCGGTGATCGGATCGATCGTGAACTGTCCGCCCGGATCTCCTGCCACCAGCGAGAATGAAACCGACTCACCCTCGGGATCCCACGCCGACACCGTTCCCACGGTTGATCCGAGAGGAAGGGATTCGACGATCGGGAAGGCCGCCGGGGCCGCCACCGGCACTTCATCGACATCGGCGACATTGATGACGACATCGGCAGTAGCCGACGCTCCAGACGGATCCGCCACCGAGACGGTGAGCGTGTAGGTCGGAATCGTTTCGAAGTCGAGCCCGGCGGCGAGGGTGATGTCGCCGGTCAGGGGGTCGATCGTGAAGGTGGGATCCGGCGATACGAAGGAGAACGTGAGCGGATCATCGTCCCCATCAGAGGCAACCGGCCCCCCCACCACGGTGCCAACCACGGTGCTCTCGTCCGGGGTGAGAACAACACCAGCCATGACGGGAGTGTCGTTGATCGGATCGATGGTGATGGTCGCCGTGATCGGCGCCGTCGGGTCGATGCCGTCGCTGGCGACGAACGTGAAGGTGTCTGCGAAGTTCTCGGAACCGTCATGGGTGTAGGCGAACGATCCATCTGCCGCCAGGACCAGTGTCCCGAATGCCGGAGGACTGTCGATGATCGCCGAGATCGGGTTGCCCTCGGCATCAGACGCCGCCGCCAGGACGCCGCTAGCCGGTCCGGGCTCCAGGACTCCGCCTTCATCGACGGTGAAAGATGAGGGCGGGACCACCGGCGCAACGTTGACTTCGTCGACGGTGATGGTGATGGTTTCTGAGTCGCTCAGGTTGGTGGGTAGCCCGTTGGTTTCGGTCACGACTACGTCAAACGTGTAGCTGCCGGGGCCTTGTGCTTCGGTCGGTGTCCAGGAGAACACTCCACCGGCAGTGATCGTTGCGCCGGCCGGCTCACCACTCAGGCTGAAAGAGAGCAGGTTGGCCGGATCATCGGGATCAGACGCCGTCGCCGTAAAGGACAGATTCACCAGCTCATCGGTGGACTGATCCCCCACCGCATCCAGAATGGGCGGCAGGTTCCCTTCACCAACCGTCACCGTGATGGTTTCTGAGTCGCTCAGGTTCGATGGTGACCCGTTGGTTTCGGTCACGACTACGTCAAACGAATACG
>SHLN01000052.1 GCA_004283105.1 Acidimicrobiia bacterium | reverse complement strand
GTCGACGGGTCGGAGAGCAGTGGATTTCCCATACAGAACCTTCCCTACGGGGTGTTCCGGCGAACCGGTGATCGTCCCCGGGTGGGCGTCGCCATCGGCGATTCTGTTCTCGACCTGTCGGAGCTGGATGGCGCCGGACTCCTCGACGACCTCGATCTGTCGCCCGAGACGTATCTGGTGGACTCACTCCAACCACTGCTGGAGGCGGGACGATCGGCATGGACCGCCCTCCGGGCTCGCCTATCCGATCTGCTCGAAGCCTCAAACCGCGAGATCAGAGAGCAGCCCGGGCTTGCCGAACGGGCACTGACCCCGATTTCTCAAGTCGAGCTGATCGTCCCGGTCCGCCCCGGCGACTACGTCGACTTCTACTCGTCGCTCCAGCACGCCACCAACCTCGGTCGGTTGTTCCGCCCCGATGGGGATCCGCTCCTCCCGAACTGGCGACACATCCCTATCGGCTACCACGGCCGGTCGTCCTCGGTGGTCGTGAGCGGCACGCCGATTCACCGGCCCCACGGGCAACTCAAGACGCCGGACGATCCTCCGCACTGGGGCCCAACGGAACGACTGGACATCGAACTGGAAGTTGGATTCATCACCGGCGCGGCCAATCAGCTCGGGGAGGCCGTGCCGATCGACTCTGCGGAGGACCACATCTTCGGGATCGTGCTCGTCAACGACTGGAGTGCGCGCGACGTCCAGGCCTGGGAGTACCAGCCTCTCGGACCGTTCCTGGGCAAGTCATTCGCCACCTCGATCGGCCCATGGGTGGTGACCCTCGACGCGCTCGCACCGTTTCGGGTGCCCGCCCCGATCCAGGACCCTCCCGTGCTCGAGTACCTGCAGGAGACACGACGACTCGGCATCGACCTTCAGCTCGAGGTCGAGCTCGCCACATCGACAGCCGGGGGAACGATCATCAGTCGGGTCAACTTCTCCGAGATGTACTGGACGATGGCGCAGCAACTCGCCCATGTCACATCGAACGGAACACCCGTCCAGGCCGGAGACCTGTACGCATCGGGAACCGTGTCTGGAGCCGGGGACGCCAGCTTCGGTAGCCTCATCGAACTCACTCGCAACGGCGCCGAGCCGATCGCGCTGCCAAGCGGGGAACGGCGGACATTCCTCGAAGACGGAGACACGGTGACCCTGCGCGGCTCGTGCGGAGGAGGAGACCGACCCGGGATCAGCCTGGGCGAGGTGACGGGAACGGTCGGTTGATTTAGTCCCCGGCCGGACGGCGGGCTTCCTACCCGAGCACCTCATCGAGCGCTTCCAGCAAGCGCCGGTTCTCTTCCTCCGTGCCGACCGAGATCCGGATCGCCCCCCCGAGATCTCGCACGATGATCCCGCGTCGCTGCAACGCTTCGAAACACCCGGTCGCATCCATGGGAGGCCGGACGTATACGAAGTTCGTCTGACTGTCGGCAAAGTCAATGCCTCTCGTCGCCAGACCAGCGGTGATGGCTTCGAGTCCCCTGCGATTGGCGCTCGTTCGCTCCTGAACCAGGTCCTGATGCTTGACAGCCTCGATGGCGGCAACCTGGGCAAGGGTGCTCACCGAGAACGGGAGCTGAATGCGGCGCAACTCCTCGAGCGTCGGCGCCGGCCCTATGAAGAACCCGGCTCGCAATCCGGCCAGGCCGTAGGCCTTGGAGAACGTGCGCGCCACTACGACGTTGTCCCGGTCTGCCACCAGCGGCAGGGCGCTGGCGAAGTCGGGCGCCGTCGGAAATTCAAAATATGCCTCATCGACGACAACGAGAACGCGCTCCGGCACTGCCTCGACGAAGGCTTCTACCTGTGCCGCCGACACGTGGGTGCCGGTCGGATTGTTCGGATTGCAGACGTAGACAACCGTCGTGTCGGGGCGGATTGCCGCCAGAATGGCATCGAGGTCGTGGCGATCGTCCTCGTCGAGCGGCACTTCCACGCCCTCGGCCATGGCCAGCCGGGTGGCGATGCGGTACAGCCCGAAACTGGGGGCGGCGTACACCGCACTCGTCCCGGGCCCGCCCACGGCCAGGGCGGTGACGTATATGAGCTCGTTGCTCCCCCCGCCAAACCAGAGCTGGTCCGGAGACACCTCGAGGAAAGCCGCCACTGCAGACCGGACCTCACGGGTTCCGTTATCGGGGTACCGGTTGATCGCAGACGCCGCCCGCCCGATCGCCTCTGTGACCGGCGGAAACGGCTCGTACGGACACTCGTTCGAAGCAAGCTTGACGATCGATTCGAGGCCGTACTCGCGGCGGACTTCGCCGGGAGTCCGACCGGGCCGGTAGACGGGAATATCAACAAGATCCGGCCGGAACGTGGGCACCGAACACCTCCGAACGGCAGCCTAATCGGGCACCGCTCAACCTCAGTCTGCGGCTCAACCTGACCACCACGAGTGCCGATACACGCTGGAAGCGACCCAAGGGCCATTCGTGGCAGTTCCGCATGCCGAGCCGGACCGTGAGTCCAGGCTGGTTCACGCCAACCTGGAGCTACGCCGCGAGCTCGAGACGCTCAGAGAATCAGCGATCGAGGAACGAAACCGCCTCGAGCGACAACTCGCCGACGCCGTCGAAGACCGGGACCATGCCCGGGCCGCGCTCGATAAGAAAGCGGAGGCCCTCGCCCACATGAGTCACGAGCTGCGGACCCCGATGAACGGGATCCTCGGCATGACCAGGCTCGCCCTGCAGAGCGAGCTGTCCCAGAAGCAACGGGAGTACCTCGAAGTCGTCAACTCGTCGGCCGACGCCCTCCTCACACTCATCAACGACATCCTCGACCTCTCCAAGCTCGATGCCGGGCGGCTCAGTCTGGAGTCCATCCCGTTCGATCTGCGAGACACTGTCAGCAACCTGCTCAAGTCGGTGACCACTCTCATCGACGAAAAGGGCCTCGAGGTGGAGGTTGCCATCGCCGACGAGGTCCCGGCCGTGCTGGTCGGAGACCCGGGACGGCTCCGGCAGGTCCTGCTCAACCTGGTATCCAACGCCATCAAGTTCACCGAGGCAGGCCGGGTGCGACTCGAGGTCGATCCGCAGCTGACCGGTTCCGAGACGGTCCAACTCCACTTCCGGGTCAGCGACGAAGGAATCGGCATCCCGGCGGACCGCATCAACACGATCTTCGAGCCGTACCTCCAGGCGAGCGAAACCACCTCCCGGGAGTACGGGGGTACCGGGCTCGGATTGGCTATTTGCCGCGACCTCGTCGAGCTCATGCACGGCCAGATCTGGGCGGAGAGCCGAGAGGGCGAGGGTTCCACATTCCATTTCACCGGGCAGTTCGGCGCTGCCTCCGCGGCCGCAGATGAGACGCTCGCCGCCATCGATGAGCTCGCCAACCTCAGTGTCTATGTCCTGGCCGCAGAGACGCCCGCTTATGCGATCGCCCAGCAGATGGATCCGGCCGGGATCCGCCCCTCGATGTTCGACCACATGGCAACCGGGCTTGCCGCCATCGCCGAGCATCGCCCCGATCTCGTGATCGTCGACCTCGATCAGCACGATCTCGAGGCCGTCGGTCAGATCGATGGCGCCATCGAGACCATCGTCGTCACCTCGTCCGGACAACGAGGCGACGCGGCTCGATGCCGCGAGCTCGGGGTGGCCGCCTACCTGACAAGACCGCTCGGGCCCCTCGACCTTCGCGACGCGGTGCGAGCAGTGGTCAACCGGACCGACGACACGCTCATCACCCGCCACTGGCTGCGCGAGCACCGCCCCCGCCTGCGGGTGCTGGCGGCCGATGACAGCGCATCGAACCGGCTCATCATCACCCAGATGCTCGAGTTGCAGGAACATGATGTCGTGACCGTATCCGATGGACGGGAGGCGTTGGACACCTTCGAGGTTGGGCTTTTCGATGCCGTGCTGCTCGACATGGAGATGCCGAACATGACGGGGACGGAAGCGGCCAGAGCACTTCGGGATGCGGGTGTCGACGTGCCGATCATCGCCCTCACCGGACACTCCTCACCAGAACAGATCCAGAAGTGCCTCGACGCGGGGATGACCGGCCATCTCGGCAAGCCCTTCGAGTTCAACGAGCTCATCGACACCATCGAGTCGGCGGTCAAAGGAACCTAGCCGGCCAGTCGGGCACCGTCTGCGCGTCTCAGTTCGTTGCCCGTTACCCGTTACCCGTCGCCGGGGCGGGCGTGCGCTCGCCGTAGACGAAGATGGGCATGCCGAGCTCGAGCTGGGGCTTGAGCCAATCCTGGTCGGCGATCTGGGTTCGGATGCATCCATGCGACGCCGGGTATGCGGGCACGCTGTTCGAGCCATGAATGGCATACCCGCCACGGAAGAAGAACGGTTCGTACAGTCCGCCGAGGTAGGACCGGTACCAGCCGCTCTCCGAGCGATAGAACTCGAAGTCGCCCTCCGGAGTCCGGGCGGTGACGGTGTTGCCGTTCCAGCTGGTGTATGTGTCGCCGTTGGCGGAGGAGATCGGAATGATGCCGGCCGGAAGGTCCTCGCGCACCAGGATGAGGATCTGGCGACCGAGGTCGACCTCAACCCGATTGGGAGCATCAGCGCGGAACGGAACACTCACGGCCTTGTCGAGGAGCGCCCAGTGGTCGGCTTCGAAGACCCCGTTCCGCTCGAGACCGTGGTACTTCTCGAAGGTAACGACGGCACTGCGGAGCACCGAGTCGTATCCGACGCCGTTCCCGGGCCGGTACCCGAGCCCGGCCAGCCTGGTGCGCAACTCGGTGACCCAGGCGCCCTGGTCGCCGGTGCTGAGGGCCGGACGGACATCTTCGCACACGGCGCACGGCCCGAAGTTGCCGGCCACCGGCACGAGGCGATCGAGCGCATGGTCGTGGGCGTACTCTCCGATGGTCCGGACCTGAATCCCGTCGTAGAAGAGTCCGGCCACCGACTCCCCGCCGACTTCAACATTGTCTATCAGCACCAGTCCCGAGCCAGCCCGATAGCCGGCCACATCGTCACGATTGTCCCCGTCGAAGTCGCCGACGATTGGGGTGCCAGCCACCGGGTGCGATCGCCACGTCATGTGGAGGCCGAGGCGGTCGGCCGCATAGACAGTCGACTCGGACGACCGGTACACGGCCACCGTGTCGCAGCCATCTCCGTTCCAATCGCCCACCAGAGGCTGGTCGCCCGGCACTCCGAAGTGGAAGGTGATGTCCGGCTCGCCTTCGCTGACGGCATTGCGCAGATAGAAGAGACCGTCGGTGCGGAACCGGCCGGGAGTGTCGATGCCGTTGCAGTTCCAGTCGCCGCTGATGGGCGTGTCGTCCGCCGCACCGAACGAGAAACTCGTGAACGAGCCGCTGCCATGGGGGACGTACCAGCGACCATCGTCGGGATCGACGAAAGCGACGCTCGTCGAGGCCGAGGCAATCGTGGGAATCGCCGTGAGCACGATCCCCAGCGCGAGGGGAAGTATGAGCCGTCGCATGTTCTTTCTATCGACAGTGTGGTTGAAAAACGCTATGACCATCCCACCACGTCCAGCACGGGCTAGTCATCGGAAACGCACCCTGTTTTTCGCGTTCTCAGACTGTGCGTCCGACCGGGCCGCTAGGTTCGAAACATGGCTACCAGATATTTCACCAAAGGCACGTTCGACTTCCTATCCGACCTGGCAGAGAACAACAACCGACCGTGGTTCAACGAGAACAAGGCCCGGTATGAGGCCACCATCAAGGAACCGGCCCTCGATTTCATCGAAGACTTCGCCGGCCCACTCGCCAGGATCTCAAAACACTTCGTCGCCGACCCGTCCCTGCAAGGCGGATCACTGTTCCGGATCTACCGGGACACGCGCTTTGGCAAGGACAAGACGCCGTACAAGAAGAACACCGGCCTCCACTTCCGGCACTTCATGGCCAAGGACGCCCATGCCCCCGGCTTCTACCTGCACGTCGAACCGGGCGAGAACTTCATGGGGGTCGGCCTGTGGCGGCCGGAGACGAAAGTCGCCTATCAGATTCGGGAGTACATAGACGAGAACCAGGCCGAATGGAAGAAGGCGACCCGCGGAAAGCGGTTCACCGATGTCTACTCCCTCGGCGGTGACGCGCTCACCAGGCCGCCCCGCGGGTTCGATGAAGACCACCCGCTCATCGACGATCTCAAGCGGAAAGACTTCATTGCATCGACACGGCTGTCACAGCGGACGATCACGTCCGGCGATTTCCCCAAGGTGTTCGAGACCAACTGCAAACGGGCGGTGCCGTTCATGAGGTTCCTGTGCGACGCGGTTGGAGTGCCGTTCTAAGACGAATCTCACTTCTTGTGTTACTACTGATCACCAGAAGTGGTCGCGCCTGCGCGATCGGGCTACGCGGTGAAAGGGAAACATCATGGGGACTTCGATTCGGCGCACGGCGGTTTGGCTCGTGCTGGGAGCGCTCGCGATTGCAGGAGCCGCCTGGTTGGCGATGGGGGCCTCCGCCACCATCGATGCCGGCGCGCCGCCCGTCACCGGCGACGTCACCGGCGAGTTGAAGATCGTCAAGAACCTCGGTGGCAACTGGCCAGACGGCGCCTTTGTCTTCACCTGGGAGTGCACCGATGGTCAGTCCGGCTCTGCCACGTTCCCCGATGACTTCACGGGAGCCAATTTCGAGACCGGCGAGGAGTATCCGATCGGGACCGTCTGCGCGGTTGAGGAAACCGATGGTGTCTTCTCCGTGAGCGACTACAACGTCACCACCCACATCGAAGGCACGGCCGGCTTCCAGGCCATCAACCCGCGCGACGTCCCGATCAACAATTCGACCGGCCAGAACGTCATTCAGTACATGAACGACCCGATTGAGCGCTTGCCCAAGCAAGTCGAGATCACCAAGAACGTGATCGGTGGTCCGTTGTCGGCCTCCGATTTTATGTTCGAGATCTTCTGCGACATGGGTGACTACCAGACGACCGTCACCATCGCCGGACCCGGAAACTCCGCCGTCTTCGATGTCCCGGGCACGCTGTCGGACTGCAAAGTAACCGAGACGCCGGTAGACGATTACTCAACGACCGGTGACAGTGGCGCCATCAAGACGCTGAATCTGCAGGAACCGACCGAATGGGTCATCACCAACACGTGGGTCGAGCCGGAGCCAGAGGCCGCCTCCGTCAGGGTGACCAAGACGTTCGAGGGCCCGGATGACTGGAAGTTCGGGTTCGCCTTCCTATGCCGGGACTTCGGAAACGCCGATACCTTCGTTCTCGGCGGCGGGGAGTCCTCGCCGGCCTTCACCATTCCGTTCCACATCGGCAATGGAGTGCCCCTCAACGGTGAGGAGAACGGTGGGCCGTACACGGTTTGTGCTGTGGTCGAGCAGGCGCTTGCCGGGCCGTGGACGGTGAATGTCTCGGTGACCGGGGCAACAGAGGTCCCGACCGTGCCACCGCCGGCCGACGCCGATTTCGGAGCCGTGGCCTTCTTTGAGGTTCACCCCGGGGATGCAATCGTCGTCACGTTCGAGAATATCCCCAGCTACGGGGCTCAGCCGCCGTCCGGGATTCCGCCGGAGATCCTCGTTCCGGAAGAGCCAGACGAGAGCTGAGTTCTCACGAACGAACCAGAGCAACCGAGAGGGTCACCGCCGGGTGGCCCTCTCTTCGCGCCTGCTGCCTACTCGAGCGACACGGCACTCACTACCCGGCCGAGCTCGCTCACTGCTGCGGCCAGGCGCGCCTGCTGGTCCAATGCCGAGCTCACCGGCGCACCGACTCGCTCGCGAACCTGTTCACCGATCGCCGCTTCGATCCCTGACCGGTAGCCGGCCGCGTTCTGCCTCCCGGCGCGCCGGCCACTCGCCCGGGTCCCCCACCCGAGCACGGCTGCCAGCACCGCCGCTCCGCCGATCATGATGAGACTCCACGGGACCTGGTCGCGGTCCACTCCGTCCACCCACAGCCACACAATGCCGGCCACGAGGACGGCAAACAGGACGAGCTGCACGGCACCGACGAGACCCCACCACCACCTCGGAGCCGGTGGGTTGAGCGGGCCGACTGCCTCTCTCGCCCCCTCAACCGACGCCCGGATCGAGGTCTCGAGGTGCGCCGGGGTCAGGTCGGCCCGGAGGGTCCGGCCCAGGTCGCCGCCGAAACCGGTCGACACGTCGGTGACGGTTCGGCTGAGATCGCCCAGCACCCGTTCCAGCCCGGGCTGAGACCACCATTGGCGAGCGGATACGTGATCGGGCGCTGACCCCAGCGCCCGACCAAATCGGCTCCGTCTCAGAAGCGCTCCGAGCCGTCCAATCGGGCCGGCGGCCCGTGAAGTAGCCAATCGCTCGCTTACCTGCTCGGCCTGCTTCGCCACCGACGGCCCGGCCACCAGGTCAGACAAACGGTCGACAGCCGCCCGCTGCGCTTGTTCCCAGTGCGCCATGGACGCCCCTTCCGAGCCAGAGGCAAGGCCCGATGCTTCCTCGAGCCACCCATGGGCCCGCCCCACATCGGCCAGCAGCTTGGCATGGGCGGTTCGTTTTGCCTCGAACCGCTCGCCGATGGCCGCCACCAGGGTGTCGAGGCCCCGCGGCTCTCCCGTCACGGGGCGGACCGCCGTGGTCACCAGGTGGGGGGCGGCAAACCCCTCCGAGCTGAGGCGCCGGGCGAGATCATCGAGCACCGCCGTCAGGCCGGCCTCATCGAGGCGGTCGATTTGATTGAGCACAAACAGGAACTGATCGGCGTACCCGGCCAGCGGGACCAGGTAGTCGCGATGGAGCGCCCGGTCCGAGTACTTCTGAGGGTCGAGCACCCAGATGACCGCGTCTACCCGAGGCAGCAACGTCTCGACCGTCGCCCGATGCTCGAACTCGACGCTGTCGTAGTCGGGGAGATCGATGACCGCCACCGGCAGCTCATGGCTATGACCCACTCGACGGTCCAGGCCAAGCTCGTCGAGCAACCGGACCAGCCCCGGCTCGGGATTCGCGGGAATCCAGGCCAGGGGCTCGGCCGTGGTCGGGCGGACGGCCCCCACCCCGCTGACCTCATGCCCGGCAAGTGCGTTGAGCAAACTCGACTTGCCCGACCCGGTCCCGCCGGCGAGAGCAACGACAACGGTGTCACCGAGGAATCCGTGGCGCTTGTGAGCCTGGTCGGCGATCTGGCTGATCGGAGCGAGATCCTCAGCCGGCACGATGCCCGATGCGGCATCAACCGCCTCTGCCAATGCACTGAGGGCCCGCGCCAGGTCAGCCACGGTACGTCTCCGACTGACGCCCGACGGCAGCGGCCAACTCTCGCAGACGGATCGCCGAATCCGCGGTGGCACTTCGTTCACCGGTCAGGTCGTAGAACCGGGCCCCATCGGCGTGGAGAACCCCTTGCAGCACCTCATGCAGCCGTTCCTTGGCCTTGGCGATGAGGGTGCGGGCCGCCGCTGAGCCGAATACGTGCTCGAGCACCTTCTGCTGGGCGGCGGCGGCGCTTGCGGTCACACCAAGCTCGGCGCCGGTGAGGCCCCCGGTGTGAACAAACACGCCAAGCAAGACCGTGACGGCTGCAGCGTTCACCCCGTACGAGGCAACCTGTGCCACCTTCCTGCGGTCGCCACCTTCCTCCTCAATGAGTTTGGTCAGATACCCGAGCCAATCCTCCACCGCACGTTTGGCCCGGTCGGGCGTCTCGGGGGCGTGGCGCCACAAGGCACCGGACGTTTGGGCCAGCAGCTCGGCTCCGGCGGCATCCAGTTCCCAGGCACCGGCCGCCGCCGTGGCAGCCAGGTCGGTGCGCCGCACAACTGCGTCGATCAGTTCGCTACGGGCTTCCCGCTCGACCTGTTCCACTTCTGGTTTGCCCCCAAACACGGAGCGAAACCAGCGCCGGATCCGGCTGGTGCTCTCGGCCAGCGCCTGCAACAGCTGGCCGGTCCCGACGAAGCTCTGCCAGCGGGACACCACCTCGCCCCGGATGAGCGAACCGTCCTCGATGAGGCGGGCCAGTTCGGTCATCTGGGCCTGGTAGGCGCGTTCGGCGACCTGAGCGAGGGCGGCGGCCTCGGCAGCTTCGTCCTCGACGGCACCCGCCAGCGCCTCGACCCGCCGCAGCACATCGGACAGTCCACCGGCAACGGCTTCCTGGACGAGTGTGGCCCGTTCTTCGGGTCGGGCCAACTGCTCGAGCCGTTCTCGCAGGAGGGCGACGGATGCCGCCGGGAGCCCACCGTGCTCCGAGGTGATGGACTGTTCGTCGATGGCGAGAAGCTCTGCCCAACCGGCCAGCCCGGCATCGCCCAACCGGCGCTCGTAATCGGACACGATGACCTCGTGGTCGGCGGTTGGAATCCGGTTGACGACGAACACAATCGGCAGCGACCGCTGCCTGGCTCGCTCGAGGAACTCCCACGGCACCGCATCGGCATATCGCTGGGCGCTGGTCACAAAGATGCACAGGTCGGCCACGGCCAGCAAGTCGTCGGCCATCTCGCGGTTCTCGTCGACCACCGAGTCGAAATCGGGAGAGTCGATGACCGTCACACCAGCGAGGAGTGAATCCGCCGACGGTCGCACGTCTAGCTGGCGAGATTCTCCGGGTCCGTAGCCCGTCAGGAAGTCCCCTGAGTACCGGTCGGCCTGGTCGGTGTGGGCCCACACGACCGGACGGCGCGTTGTCGGCCGCACCGGACCCGGTGTTGAGACGGCATCCTGGGCAAGCGAGTTCACGAGGGTTGACTTGCCGCTTCCGGTAGACCCGAGCACCACCGCCACCGCCGGTGCATCGAGATCGCCAAGACGTGGGAGCAGATACTCCTCGATCGACCACAGCAGGTAACGCTGCTCTTGAACCCGGGCTGCATGTGACGGACCGGGCAGGGCGAACGCGACCGCCTCCACCCCTTCCCCCAAAGCGTGCAGTGCGGCGCGCAACTGCGCGGCCGGGGACAGTTCCACGGTCATGAACGGAGATTGTCCCACACTGTGCGGCACCCCCGAAACGGCCCCGTTGCGTATAGTCGGCGCATGAGCACCGACTCACCCCATTTCCGGCTGGAGGAGGTGGCACCGGGAGCCTGGGCCGCTCTGGCGGGCGACACCGGGGCGTGTGTCTCCAACGCCGGCATCATCGACCTCGGTGACCAGACGCTCGTGTTCGACACGTTCGTGACCCCAACCGCCGGCACTGATCTCCGCCGAGCGGCCGAGCGACTCACCGGCCGCCCGGTCACTCTGGTCGTGAACAGTCACCACCACGGCGACCACGTGCGGGGCAATCAGGCGTTCTCGGATGCTTCCATCATCAGCACCGAACGGACCGCCGAACTCATCAACGAGACGAGCCCCGGGGATTTCGACGCCTACGCCACTCACCTCTCAGGCTGGATCGAGTCATTGGATCAGCAGCTCGCCGATGGCGACTCCGCCGGTCGCCCGGACGTCCGTAGTGACCTCCAGTCGACCAGGGCGATGGCCCAATCGGTGCTCACGACCCTCCCCGAGCTCACCATCACGCCGCCCACCACAACGTTCAGCGACAATCTGGTGGTAGAAGGTTCCGAGCGGAGCGTTCACCTCCTCTCCTACGGTGGTGGCCATTCCGACAGCGACACCCTCGTGTTCCTGCCCGACAGCGGCGTGCTCTTCGCCGGAGACGTTCTGTGGGTCGAACACCATCCGTGGGCCGGAGATGGTCATCCCGATGAGTGGGTCGGCACCATCTACCGATTGAAGGCACTTGCTCCCTCGGCCGTAGTCCCGGGGCATGGAACGGTGGCCGACTTCGAGTACGCCCGCCTCTTTACCCGCTACCTGACGTTTCTGTGCGACATGGTCAAGCAGGCCGAGGCGACATCCACCTCTGTTGCGAAGCTGGCCGCCACCCCCATCCCTCCCCAATATGCAGGGTGGGCGTCCGGCAACCGGTTCCGGTCGAGTCTCGAGGCGCTCGGCCGCCGGGCCGGCCTTCCCCCCGACTAGGACGTGGGCGCCGGCAGAGCGAGTCCCTCGATGACCTCGGCGCCGGGCAACAGCGTGAGGACCCCGGGGTCGGCCTTGACCTTGAGCGAACGGCTCCCTCCTCCGAGTATCACCCAATCGTGCTCCATGACCGCCGCGTCCACCCAGAGCGGAAGGG
>SHLN01000263.1 GCA_004283105.1 Acidimicrobiia bacterium | reverse complement strand
TCTCTGGGCCTGGCGCCGGCGGCGCCGGCCGTCGATCAGCCTGCGACACGGCGGCAGCAGTCGACTTCTCGGCCATCGGCTCGCGAGAACCCGGGCACGGCCGAGAAGTGACAGAAGGTAGGTCCCGCTAGAACGCTCCTGCCAAATACGGCTTCCAGCTCGGGTGGGGGGGAGTGCTGAGATTGACGAACACCCAGCCGTGGCGGCGGGGGGCTTGCGGGGTTGAGCGCAGCGGCATGCCGGCCTCATTCGGAGTTCGGTTTCCCTTCCGGAGATTGCATCGCCGGCAGGCTGCCACCACGTTCTCCCAGGTATGGGGGCCGCCGCGGGATTTCGGGATCACATGGTCGAGGTTCTCGGCACCGGTGCCGCAGTACTGGCAGGAATGATCGTCGCGGGTGAAGACGGCCCGGCGGTTGAGGGCAACCCGGCGGGCGTACGGCACCTTCACAAACGTGTTGAGCCGGATCACCGACGGGAGCGGGACGGCGGATCGCTCGGATCGCCACGTGGTGCCGGTCTCCTCGAGGACCACCGCCTTTTCCCGGAGCACGAGGACGATGGCACGGCGGGCCGAGACGATGGAGAGCGGCTCGTAGGTGGCGTTCAGGATGAGTGCCCGCATGGGGCGAGATTACTCACCGGGCGGCACAAGGAAGTCGATTGCGGTCGGGGGTCCTGCTGCGATTAGACGCGCAGGAGCAGAACCGAGCAAGGGGCGTGCCGGGCGACCTTGGTCCCGGTCGACCCGATCATGCCTTCGAAGAGGCCGTGGCCCTTCGTTCCGAGAACCACGAGATCGGCCTTCTTGGCCCTGAGATACTCGAGAATGAGCTTTGCGCCGTTCTCGCCTTCCAGGATTTCGACGGTGACGTCCATACCCGCATTTTCCAGGGCGCTCACCATTGGTGCGGTCCGCTCCTGGCGCTGGTTGCCGAGGTATTGGTCGATTATCCGATCATCACCGGGGAAATCGGCATCGATGGTCGAACCGGAGGGTGGGAGGCCAACGTACTCCCCATCGCTGTCGACCACGGGGGTGGGCCGCTCCCCGTATACGGCTCGGAGGTCTGCCAGTAAGCGGCGGGGAATCTCCACTGCGGTGAGGACGGTGACGGCGCTCCCGTTCGCGTGGGGGGCGACAAAACCCGCCGTCATTTCTGGATCCAGGGATCCGTCGGTTGCTACGACAATATGCAAGGCAAGCCCCTTTCGGTTGCGACAGCCTACCGTCTAGCTCTCGGTCCGTGCCAGCGACCAAGGATCGGTGCCGACGTGGTCCCGTGCATCGAATTTGCCGCCGGTGGGATGACCGGGATCCGGGCGAGCAAGGCGAAGGAAGATCGGCATGATGTCGGCAGGAGCGGGGATGGTCGCCGGATCCTCATCCGGCATTGCTTCGGCCCGCATCGGAGTGGCGGTTCCGCCGGGATTGACAGAGTAGACCGGCCCGGCCCACTCATCGGCGAGGACCTCGAGCCACCCTTCGAGGGCCGCCTTCGAGATGGCATACATTCCCCACTCGCCCCGGCCCTTCCGCCCAACCGAACTGGATACACCGATGATGGTGGCGGTGGGGGATAGGAGGGGGACGAGCTGTTGGTGAAGCAGGTGGACGGCGGTTGCGTTGATGTGGAACACCTCGTGCCAGGCGTCCTCCGGATAGTCGGCCAGTTTGGCCTTTGGCCCGAGCGCGCCGGCCGCGTGGACCACAACGTCGATCGGGGCGATGCGCAGGGCTTCGGTGGTGATCAGTTCCCGTCCCGTCCGGCTCCCGAGATCCGCAGGCACGATGTAGGCCCGTTCCGCGTCGAGACCCTCGATGGTTTCGAGCAGGTCCGACTCTCGCCGGGCGGTCGTGAGGACGCGGGCTCCGGCGGCAACGTACTGGCGGACGAGTTCACGCCCGATGCCGGAGGAGCCACCGGTTACGAGGATGGAGCGATCAGAGAGCATCAGGTGAGCCTACGGCGTCGCTCGCTCCTCGCTCCTCGCTCCTCGCAAGAGGAGAAGCTCGTACGGCGGGTTAGTCGCTGGCTCGCGCCAAGAGGAAGAGACGCGTGAATGGGAACACCGTTTCGCCGCGGTCGTTTGGTGGGTAGGCGGTGGCTATTTGGCGGGCGCATTCGTCGCGGTAGTCGTCGTGCCGGTCGACGTCGATCCGTTTGAGGAAGCGCTGCATACCCGTCGCCGATACCCAGCGGAAGACTGGATTCTCACCTGAGAGAACGTGGTGGTACGTGGTGACCCACACCTCGGTGTCGGCGTGGCTGGCAAGGATGTCGTGATAGTCGCCCGGGTCGAGCGTCGGTGGCGAGGCAATCTCGACTCCGAACTCGGCCCCCACCGAGCGGAGGATCCGATGCGAAGGCTGGTCCCATGACAGGGGCATCTGCACGGCCAGCTCGCCGCCGGGACGGATCATCGCAACGAGCCGTGGGAAGAGGCGGGGGTGGTCGTCGATCCATTGCAGGCTGGCGTTGGCGAACACTAGGTCGACCGGCCCGGGTGGCTCCCATGTCTCGATATCACCCACCTCGTAGTCGACCACCGTGCGGGCGGCGGCGGCGATCATCTCGGGGGAGCGGTCGATCCCGGTGACCGAAGCGTCCGGCCACCGGAGCGCGAGTTCGGCGGTGAGGCGGCCGGTCCCGCACCCGAGGTCGACGATGTCGGCCGGATCGACGAGGTCGATGCGAGTCATGAGGTCGCGTCCCGGCTGATGCCGCTGGGCGAAGAATTCCTCGTAGTGGTCGGGGTCCCAGGTGGTCACACCCGAACGGTACAACCGGCCGTCTCCACTTGGCCGCCTCCCGGCTCTACAGTGGACGGTCATGGAAGCCGTGGTGACCGTCGCCGTCGATGTCCCGTTGCTCGGAGACGAGCGGCGCAAAAACTGGGCCAAGGTCGTCGACTACGTCGACACCGACAAGTCGACCGGCTGGGCCTACCACGGCGAGTTCGTGGCCACCGGCGGCATCCAGGACATCGATGCCCCCTGTGTGCTCCTCATCTACGGGGAGAAGGGATCGAAGGCGAACCCGCAGATGGAGGCCCGTGCCTACGTCGTGAACACCGACGGCACCCTCAGCCTCCACGCCACCGCCACCGGCCGGGCCTGGGCTCGCACTCTCCGCGACCCCGTCGTCGAGTTGTTGGAGAGCGACGTGCCTTTGACGGCCGGCTCCCAGGAGTGGGGCCCGGAGCTCATGGCGTACTCGGACGACGCGCTGCGAACGGAGTTGAAGCGGCGCGAGGAGTAGTTCCTGGTTCCTCGTCCCTCGGCCACCGCGCACCGGCCACCGCCCACCGCCCACCGGCCACAGCGGAGAACCGGTGCCGGTAGCCCG
>SHLN01000262.1 GCA_004283105.1 Acidimicrobiia bacterium | reverse complement strand
GGCCGGACGCAGGGCACCAGGCAGTCGAGGGGCTCCACGAAGGGACGAACGAACTCTCCCGCCGGGTTGGCGTTGCCCGCCGCCGCGTCGGCGTAGTGGGCATGGAGGCACTTGAGGCCGGCCCCTTCATTGCCCCCCACCCCTCCAGACGGAGCGGGTGACACGTCAGAGGGGACAAGAGCATCGCGATCGCGCGCGTAACGGGTATCGGACTGTTCCATGGCCAGGCGGAGCTCGGCGTCTGCGCCGACGAACGCCTCGAGACGGGCAACGCCCCCGGCCGACTCCAGGCGCGCCACCCGCTTGCCGGCCAGCGGGCACGACAGCCAGTACCGGGTCGGGAATGGCGTTCCGTCGTCGAGGATGGGTGGCACCACCACGACCACCGGGAGGTCGAGATGACACCGGACCGCGACATCGACCTCGGCCCGCAGGGGCCGATCAAGCTGGGTGGCTACGACGGCTTGCTCGTTCACCCGCCGTCGCTACCGGTGAAGAAGTCAACAAGCGCGTCGAACCACGTCTTGGGTGGTTCTGACTCCGACGGCTCGGGATCTGCTTCCGGCTCGACCGGAACGACGATGTAGGCGACCTCACCAGGCCGGACCAAGCCGAAGTCCTCCCGAGCCCGTCGCTCGATCTCAACCGGCGTGTTCAGGGCCGCAATCTCAGATTCGAGATGCTCGTTGGCGCTGACGAGTCCGGTGAGCCGGTCTTCGGCGTCGGAGACGGCGTCGCGCTGGTTGAGGATCTGCTTGAACGGCACAAGCCCCACCAGCATGACGGCGAGGAAGAAGACGAGCGTCGTCGCCACCACCGGGAGCCGGCGCCTGGTCACCGATAGACCCCCCAGCCGGCATAGCGGGCCTGGCTACCGAGCCGCTCTTCGATCCGGAGCAACTGGTTGTACTTGGCGGCCCGGTCGCTGCGGGCCGGAGCTCCGGTCTTGATCTGGCCGGCGTTGGTTCCTACCGCCAGGTGACTGATGAAGGAATCCTCCGTCTCACCTGAGCGATGACTGACTACCCGGTTGTACCCGGCGGAGTCGGCCGTCGCCATGGTGTGGAGCGTCTCGGAGAGCGAACCGATCTGGTTCACCTTGATGAGAATGGCGTTGGCCGCTCCCTCCGAAATCCCCTGCTGGAGGATTTCCTCGTTTGTGACGAAGAGGTCATCTCCCACGATCTGGAGTCGCGAGCCGTACTGCTCGGTGAATAGCTTCCAGCCATCCCAATCGCTCTCGTCCAGCCCATCCTCGATCGATACGAGCGGAAAGGCACCGATGAGCTCGCCGAGGTAGTCGACCATCTCAGCGGTCGAGAGGGTCCGATCCTCACCCGCCAGCGTGTAGACACCATCGGCGTATAGCTCGTTGGCGGCTACGTCGAGGGCGAGGGACACATCCTCTCCCGGGGCATATCCGGCCGTCTCGATTGCCTCCGTCAGCAACTCGAGCGCCTCACGGTTGGTCGCCAGGTTGGGAGCGAACCCGCCTTCGTCGCCGACGTTGGTGGCAAGTCCCCGCTCACTGAGAACGCGCTTGAGGGTGTGGTAGATCTCGACGCCCCACCTGAGCGCCTCGGAGAAGCTGGGGGCTCCTGCGGGCACGAGCATGAATTCCTGGATGTCGACCGAGTTGGCAGCGTGGGCTCCACCGTTGAGGACGTTCATCAGCGGAACCGGGAGCACCCGTCCGGCCGGACCGCCCAGGTACTTGAAGAGAGGGATATCGAGCGAGGCCGCTGCCGCCCGGGATGCGGCCAGCGAGACACCGAGGATGGCGTTCGCCCCGAGGTCGGCCTTGTTTGGAGTGGCGTCGAGGTCGAGCATGACCTGATCGAGCGCTTCCTGATCGACCACGTCCAGGCCGACGACCGCCGGAGCGATGGTCTCGATGATGTTCGTCACCGCCAGCGTTACGCCCTTGCCGAGATAGCGGTCACCTCCGTCACGGAGCTCAACGGCTTCCTTCGATCCGGTGGAGGCGCCGGACGGGACCGCCGCCCTGCCAAAGCTCCCGTCCGAGAGCCGCACTTCGGCTTCGAGTGTGGGATTTGCCCGCGAGTCGAGAATCTCTCTGGCCCATACGGCCGAAATGGTGGTCTTGCTCACACAGTCTCCTTGTGCGCCGGTGTGCGTCTATTGATGTCGTGCTTCAGTGCCACCCCGACGCCGCCCGGCGACTGAAGACGCACACAGTCTGGCACGCCCGGAGGCGAAGTTAGTGTCGATTTTCGCGAACTCGGAATCGAGGCCCGGGAGGAGGGGTGTTCCCGCTACGAGTTGACGGCGCAGGCAGCCGGCGAGCGTGCGAGCAGCGCGGCGGCCACAGTCCGGAGCTCGGCCGGACGGAAGGGCTTCGTCACGAATCCTTCGGCTCCACGGTCGGCGGCAGCCTCCCGCATGGACTCCTGGGCGTGGGCGGTGACGACAATCACGTCGATCCCGGCGGTCACCGGATCACTTCGCAACTTGGAGAGCACATCCCAGCCATCGATGCCGGGAAGACCGATATCGAGCGTGATGAGGCTTGGAGCATGGGCGAGCGCTAGCTCGAGACCGGATTCGCCGTCGTCGGCGAATAGCAGGTCCAATCCGAGCGGGGTGAGTGTCGCCCGCAACAGGTGCTGAACGACCGGAGAATCTTCGATTATCAGCACAGTGGCGGAGACATCCATGGAAGAAGCTTCGGCCATTTCGTGCAACAGATGAGAGGGGGATTTCCCGCACACGAAGGGACTAGATAGGCGGCCTACGGCCGCCGGTCAACGGTCAACGGTCAACGGCCCCCGGCCCCCGGGCAGAACGGGCAACGCCCAACGGTCAACGGTCAGCCGGTGAGTGGTGTTGCCCTCTACCCCTCGCCTGCGGCGAGGGACTGACGCCTCCTCTCTCTCCCCTCCCATGGAGCGAAGCGGAATGGGAGGGGTACGGGGAGGGACGGTCCCACCAACTGCGCGGCGACGAGAAGGCCGCTCAAGCGGCGTGCAACGGGGCTCGGTCACGGATGCCAACGCTCCCACACGACTCACCGAGGGCACCCAGGTGTTGCGCGAAGGTGACCGCATTCTTCGATCACCGTTCCATGAGTAGGCGGTGCCTTTGAGACCTCCTGGGAAGGCGTCGCCGACGCTCCGCTTGCCTCGTTGCACGGCTGGCTACTGAGCCGTCCGCCGCTGCGCCGTTGTTGAGCACCACCCACCCCGGCAACCCTACGGGTTGCTTTCCCCTCCCACCTTCGGCGGGAGGGGAAAGAATGGCGGGAGGGGAATGACCATGACCAACGGGCAACGGGCGGCCGGCCATCGGCCTCCGGCCAGAACGATGCCCGCACCGGTCAGGTGGCCGGGGAC
>SHLN01000261.1 GCA_004283105.1 Acidimicrobiia bacterium | reverse complement strand
GGTATACCCGGTCGACCTCGAGGCGGCTCCGGATGGCGCGGTCGAGCGCTGCGTACTTGGCAGGCAACTCCTCGATGCCGGTCTCGGCGACCCTGAATACCTCGTTGAGAGCGAAGTTGTAGGCAACCCGGAACGCCAGATCCGGGTCGGCGAGCACGAGGCCGCCCAGCACGACATTGAAGCCGACGTCGTTGCCGCCGATGCTGATGGTGAGGGCGTCGATGGTGCGGTTGCAGCGCGGCCCGCTGCTGGTTTCTTCGCACCCGAGCATGGCGGCGACTGCTTCGATCTGGGGTACCTCGGGTGGGTCCTCGGACTCCGACCCCGGATGCGGGCCCAGCAGTCCCTCGTCGATCTCCGCGCCGGTCCTGGCCGTGAAGAGCAAGGTGACCGAGGACTGGTCGTCGCGGCCCTCCAGGACGAGCGCTGCCTGGGGTGTGGCCGCCAGGGTGGAGCGGTGGGCACGTCGATGGGTCACCGCCACCGGCCCGCCGACGCCGTCGTCCGCCCATATGCCGACGACCCGGTCAATCGCTCCCGAGCTGTCGATCGTATTGGCCTCAGGGTTCCCTTCACCGGAGGCGTATGAATCGCCGATCGCCACGATGAGATGGTCGGCGACGATGATTTCCTCGGTGGCGGTGGCGAGTTGGCCACCGGCCGACACCGTGAGGGAAACGAGATAGCTGCCCTCGGCGAGTTGCACCTCTGCCTCGGGGATCGAGGAGCTGGCTCCGGCGACGACCTCGGAGCCCTGCCGCACTTCCCAGGTGAAGTCATCGATTGCCCCGAGGTCCGACTGCGAATCGGCGCCCGACAGCAACACGGTGAAGGTGGGGGTGGTGACGGGGCACCCTCCGGCGCACGAGCCGGCCGGGAGGTTGAGGGCGTACTCGGCCGTGTTCGGGACGTCGATGCGGCCGTCGGAGTTGGCGTCGAGGCCGAAGCGGGCCGGCATGGACCAGGAGATCTCCGGGAGGAGACGCACAACGGTGGTGGTGGGGGCCAGCGTCGTCGTGGTTGGGGCGAGACTGGTCGTGCTCGAGGTCTCCGGCTCCGATTCCTCATCGGATCCGATGCACCCGGCCACGAGCATGGCGGCGGCAATCAAGCCGGCGAGAGCACGCCTCACCTTCACCGTCCGAAACCTAGTCCCGTCCGTCAGAAGGGACGGCGACCTGGCCGGGCTGCGGGCGGGTCGGCCGGTTCGGTCGATGGCGTCACCTAGCATCGGGCCTGGAGCATGAACGAACCAGGCCACGCCGAAGTGCGGGATCTTGTTGCGCGGGGTGAGCTGTTGACGGCCTACGACCGGGCGGCGGAACTCCTCGAGCACCATGACGACGATCCGACGCTTCGATACCTGGCGGCCCTTGCGTTGGCCCGGGCCGGTGCCCCCAACCAGGCAGGCGCCGAATTGGCCAAGCTCGATGAGGGTGGGGCGTCGTTCGAGGGCCGCCCACGACTGGAAGAAGACGTCGCCGCACTGCGAGCCCGCCTTGTCAAGGACACGGCTCTGGCGCTCACCGGCGAAGACCGCCGTCGATCTGCGGCGGAGGCCTCCGGCCTCTACGAGGCGGTCTATCGGGAACACGGGAGCTATTTCGCCTGTATCAACGCGGCGACCATGGCCCGCGTCGCCGACGAGACCGAGCGTGCCGAAGTGCTGGCACGAGAAGCGCGTGAGCTGGTCGCGGCCCCCCGGGCGGACGATGCGGATGAAGACGACGCTTACTGGCGGGCGGCCACGAGGGCCGAGGCTGCCTTGCTGCTCGGAGAGCGTGAGGCGGCAGCTCAGGCCATGGCCGACGCCATCCCCGCGTCCGACGGGAATCCGGCGCTGCGGGCCACGACCCGCCGCCAGTTGCAGCTCGTGTGCCGGGAGACGGGCCTTGACCCGGCGCTCGTCGAAGGGCTGCCGGTCCCGTCGGTGCTGCATTTCACCGGCCACCGATTCACGGGACGCGACGAAGACGAGGATGCGCTCCGGGCCGCCATCGATGACAAGCTCGACGAAACCGGCGCCCGCATTGCGTTTGGGGCGCTTGCCTACGGGGCCGACATCCTTGTCGCCGAGCAGGTGCTGGCGCGGGGCGACAGCCTCCATGTGGTGTTGCCGTGTCCGGCCGACCAGTTCGTCGAGTGGTCGGTGGCGCCGGGTGGCGAGAACTGGATTGAACGTTTCGACACCTGTATTGCGGAGGCAACGTCTGTCTGGTGCGATCCCAGCTATGCGCCGGCCGAAGACGCAGTCGTGTACGCCTTCGGCTCCCGCCTTGCCATGGGCCACACCGTCATCGCCGCAGATGCCCTCACGAGCGTTGCGTTCCAGTTGGCCCTCTGGGACGGAGAGAACGGGGAGAGCGAGGCCGGTACTGGATCCGACGTTCGCGCCTGGCAGGAGACGGGACGGGTCACGGAGGTCATTCCCTGCCGCCACCCGGACACGGCCGCCGCGGCGAAACCCGGCGGAGGAGCGCCTCCCATGGAACTCCGAGCGATGGTGTTTGCCGACTTCCGGGGCTTCAGCAAGCTCGACGAGCGCCAGGTCGTCGCTTTCTACGAATCGGTGATGGCCGCCATGGCCGACTCGATCGACCACTCCGGTGACGAGGTGCTGTTCAGAAACAGTTGGGGAGACGGGCTCTATCTCGTCTATCAGACGGCGCGGGGCGCCGCGCTCGGTTCCCGATATGGGGCTGCGGATCGGGGTGCACGCCGGACCGGTGTTCGCAGCCCCCGACCCGATCCGGCGCGAGCCGTCGTACTTCGGGACCCACGTCACCCGCACGGCCCGCATCGAGCCCCGCACCCCACCGGGCGAGGTATACATGACGGCGTCTTCGGCCGCCCTCCTCGCCCTCGATCCGGTCCCGGGAATGACGCCCGAATACGTTGGTCATTTTGCGACCGCCAAAGAGTTCGGTGTGTTTCCGATGTACGTCCTGACCAGGCGCTGACTGCACCCCGCGGCCGGTGCCGGCGGACTAGCGTCGGTAGTCGGAGGCGGTGGACGCGGGAGGTGAAGACTCCGGTGGAAATCGAAGAGGCAGCGGGAGACATCACGTTGCGGCCGTCGGACATGCCTGCGCTGTTCGATGCGGCCGACAAAGCTTCGGTCAGCTCCCGGGCGATGTTCTTCGGGATCGTGAGAGCTCAGGTTGTGCTTCTGCTCACCGGGGTCGTCTCGGGCACGATCGCCACGGCGACCGATACCGAACAGGTCGCCATGGTGGGCGTGGCAGCGTTCATCGCGGTGGCGGCACTGCGGGTCTATTCCCGTCTCTCGAGCGTGGAAGCCACCTGGTACGACGCCCGGATGGCCGCCGAGTCCGTCAAGAGCCTGTCCTGGCGATACGCCGTTGGCGGCGAGCCGTTTCCCGTCGAGGGGCTCAGTGGCAAAGAGGCCGACGCCCTGTTCAGTGCTC
>SHLN01000260.1 GCA_004283105.1 Acidimicrobiia bacterium | reverse complement strand
GAGGACGGCGGCTAGCGCCGCCGGGTCGACAGTCAACCGTCAACTGTCAACGGTCTGCGGACCCCAATTCCTCTGGCCGTTGACGGTTGACCGTCGACCGTTGACCGAGCGGCAGGAGGTCGCTCGATTCAGCTTGCTGTTACCCATGAATCCTGGCTAACATTGCCCGTCTGGCTGTCCGCGGCCTCGGTGAGGTCGAGCGGTCAGACAATGACGACGTAATTGATGATTGAGGGCGCTGTCGTCGAGCTTCTCCCGATGTTCGTGTGAGGTTCTGGCATGGGTCCTCGTCTCACGTCTCCGGGAACGTGTTTGCCCGGAGACTGGATCAGGACCAAATGAAAGTTCGACCATCGGCCAAGAAGATGTGTGAGCGCTGCCGGATCATCCGGCGGCACGGCCGCGTATGGGTGATCTGTCCGAGCAACCCGCGGCACAAGCAGCGACAGGGATAACGAATGGCACGTATTGCAGGAGTCGACCTCCCACGGGAGAAGAGAACTGAGATCGCTCTCACCTACATCTATGGCCTCGGCTCAACCCGGGCCAAGCTCATCTGTGAGCTCGCAGAGGTCTCCGTCGACACCCGCGTTCGGGATCTCACCGAGGATGAAGTCCTCAAGATCCGGCGCGCCATTGAGCAGAACTTCCGGGTGGAAGGTGACCTGCGCCGCGAAGTCGCCCAGAACATCAAGCGCAAGGTCGACATCGGTTCGTACCAGGGCATCCGGCACCGCCGCGGCCTGCCGGTCCGTGGCCAGCGCACCCATACCAACGCCCGTACCCGCAAGGGTCGCCGCATGGCGATCGCCGGCAAGAAGAAGGCAGTGAAGAAGTGACGAGCGAACAGCCCACAGCAGACAGCGAACAGCCAGAAGCGGCTGAACCTGTCGCCGAGGCTCCGGCGGCCCCCGAGGCACCGGCACCTGAAGTGTCAACCGCGCCTGAAGCTCCGGCTGCGCCCGCCACTGAGCCGGCTGCTGCGCCCGCCGCCGAGGCACCGGCCACTCCCGAGGCTCCGGCGGCCCCGGCCGCTCCGGCCCCGGCCGCGCCTGCCGCTGCTCCAGTGGAGGCTGAGGCTCCCCCTGAGGCGGTTGATGAGAAGGCGGCCCGGTCCCGCCGGCGTGAGCGTCGCATGCTCTCACACGGTCAGGCCCACATTCGTGCGACCTTCAACAACACGGTCATCACCATCTCCGACCTCCAGGGCAACACGATTCTCTGGACCTCGGGTGGTTCGGTCGGGTTCAAGGGATCCCGCAAATCCACCCCCTACGCCGCCCAGGTCGCCGCCGAGCAGGCCGCCCGCCAGGCAGGGGAGTACGGCATCCGCAAGGTCGACGTCATCGTGCGCGGCTCCGGCTCCGGCCGTGAGACTGCGGTTCGCACCCTGCAGGCCATGGGTCTGGAAGTGACCGGCATCAAGGACGTCACCCCGTTGCCCCACAACGGGTGCCGACCAAAGAAGCGGAGGGGCAACTAATGGCTCGCTACACCGGACCCGTCTGCAAACTCTGCCGTCGTGAGCGCACCAAGCTCTTCTTGAAAGGCGCCCGCTGCGAATCCTCGAAGTGTGCCATCGAGACCCGTCCCTACCCGCCGGGCGATCACGGACGGGGTCGCATCAAAGAGACCCAGTACCTCATTCAGCTGCGGGAGAAGCAGAAGGCGCGTCGCATCTACGGCGTGCTCGAGAAGCAGTTCCGCAACTACTACAAAGAGGCTGCCGCCGGGGGTGGCATCACCGGTGAGAATCTCCTCAGGATCCTCGAGAGCCGCCTCGACAATGTCATGTACCGCTCGAACTTCGCTACCTCGCGGGCCCAGGCTCGTCAGCTCGTCTCACACGGTCACGTTCTCGTGAACGGCCGGCGGGTCGACAAGCCCTCAATCCGGGTCCGTCCCGGCACCGACCTCGAGTTGCGGGAACGCAGCAAGGACCTCGTTGCCGTTCAGCACGCAATCGACACCGAAGGCGACCGGGGCATCCCCGAGTGGCTGGAAGTCGATGCGGATGAGAGGAAAGTCACCGTCCGGGACCTACCAACCCGGGCCCAAGTCGATACACAAATCCAAGAACAGCTCATCGTCGAGCTCTACTCGAAGTAACGGAGGGAGCCCCGTGCTCATCGTTCAGCGCCCACAGATTTCAGAGGACGAGGTAACAGAAACCCGGTCACGGTTTGTCATCGAACCGCTCGAGCCGGGATTCGGTTACACCATGGGCAATACGCTCCGTCGCACCCTGCTGTCCCGCATCCCGGGAGCGGCCATCACGTCGGTTCGGATCGAAGGAGTGCTCCACGAGTTCACCACGGTTGAGGGCGTCAAAGAGGACGTCGTCGACATCATCTTGAACCTCAAGCAAGTCGTACTGCGCATGGAAGAGGGCGAGGCCCAGACCCTGTTCCTGTCGGCCAAGGGCTCCGGTCCGGTCAAGGCAAGTCAGTTCAAACTCCCGGCCGGGGTAGAGATCGTCAACCCTGATCTTGTCATTGCCTCGCTGTCGTCCTCGGGAAGCCTCGACATGGAGGTCACCGTGGAGCGCGGCGTCGGCTACCGCACCGCAGAGAAGAACAAGAAGAGCGACACGATCGGCGTCATTCCCATCGACTCCATCTTCTCGCCGGTTCGCAAGGTCGCCTACGAAGTCGGTGCCACCCAGGTCGGCCAGATGACGAACTTCGACAAGCTCATCGTCGACGTCGAGACCGACGGATCCCTCGACCCCTCAGAGGCCATCTCCTCGGCCGGCAAGACACTCCGCGAACTGCTCGGTCTGTTTGCCGACGTCGGTGAGGGCGAAGGCGTTGGGCTCGAGTTGGGCGACGTTGCCGAAGCCGAGAGCGGATCGCCCGATCTCGATCTTCCCATCGAAGCGCTCGACCTCTCGGAGCGTCCCCGCAACTGTCTGCGGCGGGCCCAGGTCAAGACGGTCGGTGAGCTGGTGATGCGTACCGAGGACGATCTCCTCAACATCACGAACTTTGGTCAGAAGAGCCTGGAAGAGGTAGCCGCCAAGCTCGACGAGCTCGGCCTCTCGCTGCGCCAGTCGCGTGACGAAGAGCCGGGCCAGCAGGCGGAGGCGGTCATCTAGCTATGCCCCGCCCCAAGAGAGGCCCTCGCTTCGGGGGAAGCCCGTCCCACCACAAGCACATGATGTCCAACATGGCTGCCTCCCTCTTCTGGGAAGGCCGCATTGAGACCACGCTCAGCCGGGCCAAGGTGCTCCGCCCGTATGCCGAGAAGCTCATTACCAAGGCGCGTCACGGCAGCCTGCACGATCGCCGGATCATCCTGCGCCACATCGAGGACACGGAAGTCGTTACCCGGCTGTTCGACGAGGTCGCCCCTCGATACACCGATCGCCCAGGCGGTTACACCCGCATCCTCAAGCTCGGCCCCCGTCGCGGTGACGGCGCCGAGATGGCGATCAT
>SHLN01000259.1 GCA_004283105.1 Acidimicrobiia bacterium | reverse complement strand
CAGTCATCATTGAACAAACACCGAACCCCAACGCCCTCAAGTTCACCGTCGGGCAAGACGTCGGTGGGCCGACCACCGTTGTGGCCGGGCAGGAATCCGACGACCCCACCGCGCAGGCCCTGGTTGAGGTTCCGGGGGTGACGAGTGTCTTCATGACATCCGATTTCGTCACGCTGACTCGTAGTCCGGACGGCGACTGGGCGGCGATCGCCGACGCCGCCAAACAGATCCTCGAAGAGCGCTTCGGCTAGCCCGCCGGACTCCAACGTCTCACACCAGGTACCCTCCGGCCATGCTCGACACTCTCAAGCGGCCGGTCCGCGACCTCCGAATCTCCGTCACCGACCGGTGCAACTTCCGCTGCAGCTATTGCATGCCGAAGGAGATCTTCAACCGCGAGTACGAGTTTCTCGGCCGTGACCTCCTCCTCACCTTCGAGGAGATCTCTCGCGTCGCCGGCATCCTCGTCGAGCGGGGGGTCGAGAAGATCCGCCTCACCGGGGGCGAACCTCTCTTGCGCGTCGAGCTCGAGAAGCTGGTCGAGATGCTGGCCTCCCTGGGCGACATCGACCTGACGATCACTACCAACGGGTCACTGCTCGAACGGAAGGCCGAAGTCCTCGCCGCCGCCGGGCTGAGCCGGGTGACGGTGAGCCTCGACTCGCTCGATGACGCCGTCTTCCGCGCCATGAACGATGTCGACTTCCCGGTCACCCGGGTTCTCGATGGAATCGAAGCCGCCGCCGCAGCCGGCCTGGGACCCGTCAAGGTCAATGCCGTCGTCAAGCGAGGCGTGAACGATCACACGCTCGTTGAGATGGCCAGGCACTTCCAGGGAAGCGGACACATCCTGCGTTTCATCGAATACATGGACGTGGGTGCGACGAACGGGTGGCGGCTCGACGACGTCGTTCCAGCCGCCGAGATTGTTCAGACGATCAACGCCGCGCTCCCGTGTGAGCCGGTGAAAGCCAACTATCCGGGCGAGGTGGCCCGTAGGTACCGCTACGTGGATGGGAGCGGCGAGTTCGGAGTCATCGCGTCGGTGACACAGCCCTTCTGTGGCTCATGTACCCGTCTCCGGCTGTCGGCCGAGGGCTCGCTCTACACCTGCCTTTTTGCCACCGAAGGCCACGACATACGTCAGCTTCTCCGGTCCGAAGCCGACGATATTGCCATCGGCGAGTTCGTCGACGGAGTGTGGAACGGACGCACCGACCGCTACTCGGAGATCCGGTCCTCAGAGACCAGGGACCTCCCGAAAGTCGAAATGAGCTACATCGGCGGATAGGCAACGCCTTCGGCGTTGCAGCGTGCAGCGAGCAGCCTGTTCTGCTTAGCCCGAACCGGTCCGCCGTTCCTGCCAAAGCCGGTAGTAGTGCATGACCGTAACGGCGGCAATGGCGGCCCAGACCGGAGTGAGGGTAGGGACCACCGGGCCACCCAGGTAGACGGCACCGACGACGAGAGTGAAGAGAACGAGCACCCGGCCGAAGCGAAGTCGCGAGTCGCTCAGGGTCCGGTCGTGATAGTCGGCCCGGCTCTGGACAGGCCGGATGTTGATGATGGCGAGGAATCCGACCACCGCCGCGATCCCGAGCACGATCCATTCGGCGATGGTCGGGCGTGTCCATTCGGGCGGATCGGCCAGCCATAAGGCCGTCGCAACGGCGGCGATGACCATGGCCGCGCTGAACCAGAGCGTTCGATCCGGGCCCGGTGGCTGGGCATACCGGTCGGTCGCCACCGCCAGGATGAGCGTTCCGAGTGCCGGCCAGGACTCGGGCCTGGCTCCCAGATAGGCCGCCGCGGCCGTCAGGACCACCCCGTCGATGAGGTGCGGTGAGATGCCGGTTGTCCGAACGGCGATGCGCGCGCCGATGAGGAGCGCCGCGGCCGAGGCGAGGGAAGGACTCCCGAGCACGGTTAGCGGTACCACGATCACGGTGGCGATACCGGCAGAGCCGGTGTCGTCGGGATCGATCTCCCGGCCGATGGCCCAGGCGAGGAAAACGGCCCCGGCGATCCTCACCGACCATGAGAAGACGTCGTCGGCACCGGTCGCCCATCGCCACACCACCGTCCCGGCACCGGCCAGGACTGTCGCCACGAGCACATACCGGTTGGACGGATAGCCGAGATGGAGGGGCCGGCCAATTCCGGAGGCAAGTCGTCTCGCTCGTGAGGCGCTCATTGGGTGAACCCCGGATGCTTGCGGGGACCTTCTGTGGCTCACGCTACACCGACAATGTGCTCGAACGGTGTGGTGCAGGATCGGCGTAGCCTGCACGCCAATGATGGTTGTGCGACTGCTCGTCTTTGTGGCCGGTCTGCTCCTCGTGGGCTGGACGTTGTTGTCCGCCATCCGCACCGTGGTGCTTCCGCGCAGCGCGCAGAGCGTCCTCTCCCGGGTCGTCTTCCGCGGGGCCTCTTTTGTGTTCCGCATCATTGCCGGCGAGAAGGCATCGTTCGCCCGTCGTGACCGGGTCTGGGCGCTGTTCGGGCCGGTCGGTCTGCTCGCCCTGGCCGCGGTCTGGGTAGTGCTGGTCGAGCTCGGGTTCATGGCCATGTTCTGGGCGGTCGAGGACGCCGGATGGTCGGAGGCCTTCCTGTTGAGTGGATCGTCGTTGCTCACACTCGGGTTCGCTCCGGCCGACACATTCGGAGAACGGATCATGGCGTTCAGCGAAGCGACCATTGGCCTCGGGCTGGTTGCTCTTCTCATTGCGTTCCTCCCGGCCCTGTACTCGAGCTTTCAGCGGCGCGAGGTCAAGGTGGGGGAGTTGGAAGTGAGGGCCGGGACGCCTCCATCGGCTGCCGTCTTTCTCACGAGACTGAACGGGATCGGCCGTCTCGACGAGATGGAGAGCACCTGGCTGGAATGGGAGACATGGTTCATCGAGATCCAGGAGTCCCACACGTCCTATCCGGCGCTCAACTTCTTTCGGTCGCCGGTGCCCGACCATCACTGGGTGACCGCCGCCGGAACGGTGCTGGATGCGGCTGCGTTCGTGGTTTCGTCCGTCGATATCCCCCGTCAACCGGAGCCCCAGCTGTGTTTGCGGGCCGGATTCATCGGGTTGCGGCGCATCGCCGACTTCTTCGGAATCGAGTACGACGCGGATCCAAACCAAACCGATTCGATCAGCATTTCCCGCCAGGAGTTCGACGAGGTCTATGAAGGCCTCCGCGAGGCGGGCGTACCGATGCTTGCCGACCAGGACCAGGCCTGGATCGACTGGGCCGGATGGAGGGTCAACTATGACACGGTCCTCCTCCAGCTAGCCGAGCTGACCCTGGCACCGTATGCCCCCTGGACCTCAGACCGCTCCAGCCCCAGCCACCGCCAGCCCCAGCTCAAGAGTTGGGGGAAGAGGCTGAGGAGCAAGTGAGGGCGTAGGGGGTTGGTCTCTTCCCGACAGCACAGGAACGCGCGTTCAC
>SHLN01000051.1 GCA_004283105.1 Acidimicrobiia bacterium | reverse complement strand
GCCTCACGTTCCACTATCCGGGCACCGAGCACGGGATCGATGACGTCAGCTTCGATATCGAGCGAGGCTCGTTCACCGTCGTCACCGGCCGCATCGGGTCTGGCAAGACCACGCTGATCCGGGCCATCCTCGGCCTCGTCGCCACTGAGCACGGCGAGCGAACCTGGAACGGGATGCTCATCGAGGAGCCGGACCGGTTTTTCGTGCCGCCTCATTCCGCGTACACGCCCCAGGTGCCGAAGCTGTTCTCCATGTCGCTGCGCGACAACCTGTTGATGGGCCTGGGAGTGAGCGACGAGGAGCTGGTGGCGGCCATCGAGACGGCCGTCATGGGACCGGATCTCGCCCATATGCCGGCCGGGCTCGACACCCAGGTAGGGCCGCAAGGGGTCAGGCTGTCGGGCGGTCAGGTACAACGCACCGCAGCCGCTCGCATGCTCGTCCGCAAGCCCGACCTGCTCGTGTTCGACGACCTGTCGAGTGCCCTGGACGTCGATACCGAGAAGCGCTTGTGGGAAGGGCTGCTGCGCGACGACCCGAGCATCACCAGTCTCGTGGTCTCGCATCGCCACCCGGCCCTCCGTCGAGCCGATCAGATCATCGTCATGGTCGGTGGCCGGGTCGAATCCATCGGGACCCTCGACGATCTCCTGAGAACCAGCCCCGAACTCCAACGATTGTGGGTTGGCGAACCGAACGGGAACGGGAACGGGAACCCTGCGGGTTCCTAGCTCGCTGCTCGCCGCAAGGTTCCGTCTTGCTCATGGCTCATAGCCCATGGCTCACCGCCCATGGCTCGTAGTCTGGCGACGTGCGCCGTCATCACATCCATGAAAACTGCCAGCGACCGGCCCCGGGAGGCCCCGGCATCGAGCCGCGCTGGACCCGGGCGGCCAAGGATGCCGTCGGCACCTCTCATTCCAGCGCGTCGCACGTGTGGTTCACCATCGCCCGCGGTGTCCTCACGGAGGTGTACTGGCCGACGCTCGACCGGCCCCAGGTGCGCGATCTCCAGTTCCTCGTCGGTGACGGTGCGACCTTTTTCCACGACGAACGCCGCGACATGGACTTCGAGGTCGAGCCGATCGATCCGGACTCACTCGGCTACCGGGTGGTGCAGGCCGATCGGAACGGGCGCTACCGGATCGAGAAGGAGATCATCTCCGACCCCGATCTCTCCTCGGTCGTCATGCGGGTCAAGTTCGAGGCCGAACCGGGCCTGCGCCTCTTTCTGCTGGTAGCCCCGCACCTGGAGATAGGTGGCTACGGCAACCACGGGGAGATCGCCGAAGTCGGCGACTCGACGGTGCTCATGGCCAACAAAGGGCAGACCTGGATGGCGGTGGGCGCTTCGATCCCGTTCCTGAAGGGCTCGGTCGGACACGTCGGAGAGACCGATGGCTGGCAGGACCTGTCCGAGCACTTCGAGATGACATACGAGTACGACTGTGCCGAGGGCAACATCGCCCTGACGGGGGAGCTCGACCTATCGGATGGGAATGAGTTCACCGTTGCGATGTCGTTCGCCAACCACCGGCACGGAAGTGTCACCGCCCTCCTGCAGGCGCTCGGCCTGCCGTTCGATCACTTCCGTGATCGGTTTGTCGACGATTGGCACAGCGTCTGTCAGTCGCTGGCGCCCCTCGAGACGAGCGCAAGTGATGGCGGCGACCTCTACCGTCGCAGCCGGGCCCTGTTGCTCGCCCACGAGGACAAGCTGTACCCGGGGGCCATCATCGCCTCGCTGTCCATTCCGTGGGGTGACGCCAAGGGTGATCACGAGATGGGCGGCTATCACCTCGTGTGGAGTCGCGACATGGTCAACAGTGCCACCGGCCTGCTCGCCGCCGGAGACACCGTCACGCCGCTGCGGGCCCTCATCTATCTGGCAGCTTCCCAGCTCCCCGACGGCGGCTTCTATCAGAACTTCTGGATCTCGGGGGAGCCGTACTGGCACGGCATCCAGCTCGACGAGGTGGCGTTTCCCGTCATCCTGGCCTGGAAGCTCCACCGGATGGGCGGTCTGGCGGGGTTCGACCCGTTCGATCTCGTGAAGCGGGCGGCCGGGTACCTGATTCGGAACGGTCCGGCCACTCCCCAGGAGCGATGGGAGGAAGCGGCCGGCTACTCGCCCTCCACCCTCGCCTCGAACATCACCGCCCTGACGTGTGCGGCGCTCTTCATGCGTGAACGCGGGGAGGAGGCAACCGCCGCGTTCCTCCATGCCTACGCCGACTTCCTCGAATGCCACATCGAGAAGTGGACCGTGACGACCGAGGGGACGCTGCACCCCGACATCCCTCGCCACTACATCCGGATCAATCCCGACGATCCGGACAACCCCATTCCCGATGAGGATCCCAACTCGGGCCAGCTGATCCTTGCCAATCGTCCGCCGGGGGAGCGCTTCACGTTCCCGGCCAAGGAGATCGTGGATGCCGGGTTCCTCGAACTGGTCCGGTACGGCATCCGGCGGGCGAACGATCCCCTCATCGAAGACTCGCTCGCCGTCGTCGATCGGTTGCTGAGAGTCGACACGGCCGCCGGTCCGATCTGGCGGCGGTACAACCACGACGGATACGGGGAACAGGCCGACGGCAGCCCGTACCACGGGTTCGGGGTGGGTCGGGCCTGGCCGCTCCTGACCGGCGAGCGGGGCCACTACGAGCTGGCGGCCGGACGCGACGCAACTCCCTACATCGAAACACTCGAGAAGGTCGCCCACGGGACCGGGCTCCTGCCCGAACAGGTGTGGGACAGCGCCGATGTTCCCGAGCGTCATCTCGAATTCGGCAAGCCGACCGGCGCCGCCATGCCGTTGATGTGGGCGCACGCCGAATACATCAAGCTGCTTCGCTCGAGAGCCGACGGAGTGGTCTTCGACCTGGTCCCTGAGGTAGCCGCCCGGTATCTGCCTCACACCGAGTGCGAGGCGATCGAGATCTGGAAGCTGAACCGCCGGGTGGAGACGGTGAGCCGGTCGATGACGCTGCGGATCATCGCACCGCGTCCCTTTGCCATCCGCTGGAGCGGTGACGAATGGGCGACCGTGCACGAGGCGGGCGGGATCGGGACTGCCGTGCAGATCTGGTATCACGACATTGCGCCCGGGAATGTCCCGGGCAATGACGTGCGTTTCACATTCCGCTGGGAAGATACCGACGAGTGGGACACGACCGACTATCGGGTGGAGATCCGTCAATGAGGGAAGAGTGAGTATGAGCAAGTTCAACGAGATCCATGCGGCCGGCACATCGCTGTGGTTCGATTTCATCCGGCGCGACCTGCTCGAGGACGGCGGTCTGGCCGATCTCGTGGCGGAAGGAATCCGGGGCGTCACCTCGAATCCATCCATCTTCCAGAAGGCCATTGCCGACAGCTCGGAGTATGACGACGACATCCGCTCGGCTCTCGAACACAACCCCGACAGCTCGGTCAACGACCTCTACGAGTCGTTTGCGATCGAGGACGTCCGGGCGGCGGCCGACATCCTCCGACCCGTCTACGACGATTCGGACGGCGCAGACGGATTCGTGAGCCTCGAGGTATCACCCTTGCTTGCGTCGGAGACCGAGGCCACCGTCGCCGAAGCCAGGCGGCTCTGGAAGGCGGTCGATCGTCCCAATCTCCTCGTCAAAGTGCCGGCCACCGCCGAAGGAGTTCCCGCCATCGAGACGCTCATCGGTGAGGGCATCAACGTCAACGTCACGCTCATCTTCTCGCTCGAGCACTACGAGTCGATCGCGCGGGCCTACCTACGCGGGTTGGAAGCGGCGGCCGATCCGTCGCGGATCGCCTCGGTGGCATCGTTCTTCGTCAGCCGGGTCGACACGCTCACCGACAGCCTGCTCGACGAGGCCGGAACCGAAGCGGCGCTGGCATTGCGCGGCAAGGCCGGCATCGCCAACTCGAAACAGGCCTACCGGCTCTATGAGGAGCTGTTCGGAGAGGAGGCGTTCGGTCACCTGGCCGCCCGCGGGGCTCGGCCCCAGCGGCTGCTGTGGGCTTCGACGGGAACCAAGAACCCCGCCTACTCCGACGTGCTGTACGTGGAGGAGCTCATCGGCCCGAACACCGTCAACACCGCTCCGCCGGCCACCATCGACGCCTTCCGTGATCACGGAACCGTGCCCGGTGCCACCCTCCTGGCCGGCTGGGACGAGGCGGACGAGGTCATCGATGCGCTCGCCGCCTGCGGAGTCGACTTCGACGCGGTGACCGCCACCCTGCAGGAAGAGGGGGTGGCAGCCTTTGCGAACGCCTTCCAATCGCTCATGGCCACCCTCGAAGAGAAAGCGGGGCTCGTCCGTGCCGGTTGAGATGACGATAAGCCTCGGTCCCCTCGCCGAGGCGGTGGAGGCCCGCCTCGCGGGATGGGAATCGGAGGGCATGGCTCGCCGGATCTGGGCCAAGGACCCCACCGTGTGGGCCGAGACCGACCTCCCCGAGCTGACCGACCGGCTCGGTTGGCTGAGCCTTCCCGAGGAGATGGCTGCCGCCGTGTCCGACCTGGAGGGTTTCGCTGGCGAGATCGCCAACGAAGGGATTCGCTTCGTCGTCCTCCTGGGCATGGGCGGCTCGAGCCTGGCTCCGGAGGTCTTCCAGTCCACCTTCGGTAATGCGGCCGGCCACCCGGAGCTCATCGTGCTCGACAGCACGCACCCCGGTGCCGTGCAGGCAGTGGATGCCAGAATCGAGCTGGCCGACACGCTGTTCATCGTCGCATCGAAGTCCGGCACCACGCTGGAAACCCTCAGCTTCTTCCGATACTTCTGGAACCGGCTCGTACAGGACGGCCTGCCCCAGGGCGAGCACTTCGTGGCCCTCACCGATCCCGGCAGCGCCCTCGAAGACCTGGCGGCCGAGCGGGGATTCCGGCGAGTGTTCAGCACACCGCCCGGCGTCGGCGGCCGCTACTCGGCGCTCACCTACTTCGGGCTCGTCCCCGCTGCCCTGATCGGGGCAGACGTCGCCGCCATCCTGTCCGCGGCGGCCGTCACGGCCGCAGCCTGCCGGGGGAGTGCTCACGACAATCCCGGCCTCCAGCTGGGAGCGGTATGGGGAGAAGCCGCCCTGGCCGGTCGGGACAAGCTCACCGTGGTCACGTCTCCCGGCCTGGCCGCCTTTCCCAACTGGCTCGAGCAACTCATCGCCGAGAGCACCGGCAAGGACGGCACCGGAATCGTGCCGGTGGCGGGCGAGGATCTGGCCGAGCCGGACGGCTACGGCGACGATCGCCTGTTCCTCTCCTACCAACTGGCGGGGGAACCCGCGCCGGGGCTCGACGCGCTTGCCAACGCCGGACATCCGGTCCTCAGCGTTGCCCTCCAATCGCCCGAGGAGCTGGGCGCAGCCATGTTCGCAGCCGAAGTGGCGACGGCCGCCGCCGGGGCCGTGCTGGGGATCCACCCGTTCAACCAGCCCGACGTCCAGGTTGCCAAGGAACTCGCCCGCCAGGCCATGGCAGGCGAGCTGGGCGGCGGAGCACCGATTGAGGCGGCCGATCCGGCCGACGCCACCCGGCTGGCCGGCTGGCTGGCCGCCCTGCCCGAGCGGGCGTACATCGGTATCTCCGGGTATGTCCCGATGACGGCCGGAGCCGTTGAGTTGCTGCAGGGGCTGCGCCATCATCTGCGCCACCTCACCGGTGCCGCCACTACCGTCGGCTTCGGTCCACGCTTCCTCCATTCGACCGGCCAGCTCCACAAGGGCGGCCCGGCCGCCGCCCTCTTCCTGCAGCTCGTCGACGAGCCGTCGCCGGACGTGGCCGTGCCGGAAACCGATTTCACCTTCGGCCGCCTCGTGGCCGGCCAGGCCGAAGGCGACTACCGGGCGCTCGAGGATCGCGGGCAGACGGTCATGCGGGTACAGCTTGGAGCCGACTGGCCCGCCGGCCTCGAAACGTTGCTGGACACGGTCAGCTCGCTTGCCTGAGGTCAGGGACGGCTTCTTACGGCCGGGCCGTGAGCCGGCCGGGCTCGGAATCGACACAGAGGAGTAGCCAATGCAGCTTGGAATGGTCGGATTGGGAAAGATGGGCGCCAATATGACCGAGCGCCTCGTCACGGGCGGTCATGAGGTCATCGGATACGACCGCAACCCCGCAGCCGTCGAGCGGGTGGTCGGCATCGGGGCCGGCGGTGCCGGCTCGCTCGAAGATCTCGTCGCGCAGCTCGAGTCGCCCAGGCACATATGGGTGATGGTCCCGGCCGGCGATCCGACCATCTCAACCCTGCAGGCCCTTGCCGGGTTGCTCGAACCGGGGTGCACCGTCCTCGACGGCGGGAACTCCAACTACAAGGACACGATGCGCATGGCCGCCGCCCTGGCCGGGGAGGGTGTCCATCTGCTCGACGTCGGCACCTCGGGCGGAATCTGGGGCCTCACGGAGGGGTACAGCATGATGGTGGGCGGCGATGCGGCGGCGGTCGAGCGCCTCCGTCCGATCTTCGAAACCCTGGCCCCATCGCCCACCACCGGGTGGGGGCACATGGGCCCGGTCGGGTCGGGTCACTTCGTCAAGATGATCCACAACGGGATCGAGTACGGGATCATGCAGTCGTACGCAGAGGGGTTTGCCATCCTCCACGACAAGGAGGAGTTCGGGCTCGACCTTGCCCAGATCGGACGGGTGTGGCAGCACGGCAGCGTCGTGCGGTCCTGGCTGCTCGACCTGACAGTCGAGGCGCTCGAAGAGAATCCAGCTATGGATGGCATTGCCCCATACGTCCCCGACTCGGGCGAGGGGCGCTGGACGGTCGCTGAGGCCATCGACCTCGATGTCGCCGCCCCCGTCATCACACTGGCCCTCATGGGTCGGATCGGTTCTCGCGACGAGGTCGAGTTCAGCCACCGGGTGCTCTCGGCCATGCGCGGTAAGTTCGGCGGCCACGCCGTCAAGAAGGAGGAGTGATGAGCCGTTTCGAACCCACGCTCTTCGTGATCGTAGGAGGAGCCGGAGACCTGACCCGTCGCAAGCTCCTCCCGGCCATCGCCGACATCGCCGAGAAGAACGGCTGTCAGGACAAGTTCCATGTGCTCGCGGTCGGTCGGTCCGCCCAGGATGACGAGGAATACCGGGCGTGGGCGCGCGAGAGCCTTGCGCTGGCGGGTCTGTCTCCTGAAGCCATCTCAGCCTGGTGCGACACATCCGTTCACTACGTCTCGAATGCCGAGGAAGCGGGTGGATGGCAGGCCGTGGCGGACAAGGTTGCCGCCATCGAATCCGCCAACGATCTCCCGGGCAACCGTGCGTTCTACCTCGCCATTCCTCCGCGGGTATTTCCGCCGGTCATCGAGGCGCTGGCGGAGGTCGGACTCAACCGGAGCCCCGGCTTCACCCGACTCGTCATCGAGAAACCGTTCGGAAACTCGCTCGAGACCGCCCGGTCGCTCAACGAGCTCGTGCACGCCCGGTTCGAAGAGCACCAGGTGTATCGCATCGATCATTACCTCGGCAAGGAGACGGTTCAGAACCTGCTGGTGTTTCGATTCGCCAATGCCCTCTTCGAGAACTCGTGGAATCGCTCGCTCGTCCGCAGTGTCGAGATCACCGTTGGCGAGCACCTCGGTCTCGAAACCCGGGCCGGCTATTACGACCAGGCCGGTGCGTTCCGCGACATGATCCAGAACCACGTGACGCAGGTCCTGACGCTGGTGGCAATGGAGCCGCCCGTCAAGCTCGACGCCGACGCCATCCGCGATGAGAAAGTCAAGGTGCTTCGCTCGGTCGTTCCGATTGCCGCCGACGACGTGGTGTTTGGTCAGTACGTGGGCGGCCTGATCGACGACGAGACCGTACCCGGCTACCTGGAGGAGCCCGGCGTCGCGGAGAATTCGGTGACCGAGACGGCGGTGAGCCTGCGACTCTTCATCGACAATTGGCGCTGGCAGGGCGTTCCGTTCTACCTCCGCACCGGCAAGCGGTTCCCGGAGCGGCTCACCCAGATCGTGGTTCGATTCCGCGAACCGCCGGTGTGCCTGTTCGAAGTGGACGGTACGTGCGAGGTTCACTCCGACGCCATCGTCATCACCCTTCAGCCAAACGAAGGGTTCGAGCTGCTCTTCGACGTGAAAGCCCCCGAAGAGGACATGCGTCTGCAAACGGTGCCGCTCGACTTCCGGTACGACGCAGCGTTCGGTTCACTGCCGGATGCCTATGAGACCCTCATCGAGGACATCGTGCTGGGGGATCAGACGTTGTTCGTCCGGTCCGACGAGGTGGAGGCCGCCTGGAGCCTCTATCAGCCGATCCTCGATAACCCGCCGATGCCAGAGCACTACGCGGCCGGCACCTGGGGTCCTCCCGGGTCGACGAAGCTCCCCTACGACACCGGTGACCGGTGGTGGCAGGGCTGAGCGGCTAAGCGCCGTTGCCGGGCGGCTGGCAGGCGATGGTCGCCACCGGCTCACCGTCGGCGAGCGCGGCCACGCTTTCACACGCCGTCCTGTAGGCGGCTTGGAGGTCGGCGAGCGGGAGTCCGCTCACGACGGTGTTGGCTTCGGGGGCTTCCGTCAACTGGGCCAACTGGCCGTCGGCGTCCTGGAAGACATCGCGGAGAGCCCGGGCAGCCGATACCCAGGCATCATGCTCGCTCACTGCGGTGTCCGGCGGAGTGAGTCCCGAGAGCCCGGTAACGGCGGTATCGAAGGCGTCGGAGAGGCCCGCAAACAGGGTCTGGTTCGCCTCGACGAAGATACGATCGCCGGTCTCGGCCGTGGCTCCTTCGAGGGCGGTGCGGTAGTCGGTGAAGTGGGTGAGGGCCGAGGCCTCGTACAGGGTCGAGATCACGGCGGCATCCTCGAAGTAGGTGGCGGTCGGGTCCTCTGCCTCGCCCGAGCACCCGGCGGCCACGAGCAACACGATCACAATGGGAATGAAGCGCCTGGTCATCGGCGCACACTATCAGGCAGCTCAGCCTTTGAGGGAGACGAATCCCTGTACTTCGCCGGGATTGGCAGGATGGCGCAGCTTGGCCATCGCCTTGCCCTCGATTTGACGGATCCGCTCCCGGGTGAGCCGGAACTCCTGGCCGACCTGGTCGAGCGTGCGGGGTATTCCATCCTGCAGTCCGAACCGAAGGGTGAGAACCCGCTGTTCCCGCTCGTTCAGCTTGCTGAGAAGCTGCCCGAGCACCTTCTTGCGCTGATTGGCGGCGGCAAACTCGAACGGGCTGAGCGACTCATGGTCTTCGATGAAGTCGCCGACGGTGGCGCCATCCTCGCCGACCGGATCGAAGATCGAGATCGGTTCGGGGGCCACCTTGATGGCCTGCATGACCTTGCGGCGCTCGATTCCCGTCTCCTCGACGAGCTCCTCGATGGTCGGTGACCGGCCCAGCCTGGCGTAGATGAACGATTCGGCCTTCTGGATGCGGCCGATGGCGTCGGTCATGTGTACCGGGGCGCGAATGGTGCGTGCCTTGTCGGCAATGGCCCGGTTGATGGCCTGGCGGATCCACCACGTTGCGTACGTCGAGAACTTGAAGCCCTTTTTCCAGTCGAACTTCTCGACGGCCCGAATCAAGCCGAGGTTGCCTTCCTGAATGAGGTCGAGGAAGGGAAGGCCCGACGCGGTATATCGCTTCGCAATCGACACAACGAGCCGAAGGTTGGCCTGGATGAACGCCGCCTTGGCGTCCTCACCGGCGAGGAGGATCTCCTCCAGTTCGGCCCGGCGAGCACCCGATCGCGCCCTCGTGAGCGATTGGCGGGCCTCTTCGCCCTCTTCGATGAGCTTGGCGAGTTCTATCTCACCTTCAGCGTCGAGCAAGTCGTAGGTGCCGATTTCGTCAAGGTAGAGCTTGACCATGGCATCCCAGTTGTCCTGCGGTCGCGGTCGTGACATGTGCGGGCAGACTCCTCGAGTGTGATAAGGCCTTCCGTTTGTTTCGGACCGTGTCGGCGACGGCTTGAGCATCTCCGATCCGGCGACCATGACCGATATTGCTGGTTTGAATCGCACGTTGTGCGTGCTCCCGGCAGCCGGCTTGGAAGTACACTGACCCGGAAAGCACGGAACGCGGTCGAGCGGAGGAACAAAGAATGCGAACAGTGGTTGCGGCGCTTTTGTTCGCCCTCGTGGCATCCCTGTTTCCGGCCGCGCCGGTCGGTGCCGCTCAACAGGTCCGCCTGTGGGATACCGCCTGGTCGCTTCCCAACAACGCCACCGACGCCGAGATCGAGCAGTACCTCACGCATCTGGCCGACAACGGGTTCGACGGGACCTGGGTCTCCCTCGCCCCCTTCACCTGGCAGGGAGGCCTGTCCGACAAGATCCCGGGGACGAACATCGCCATGGAGAGCTTCTCGCCACCCAATCCCGCCTACCTGGCCCGGATGGACTTCATCCTCGACGAGGCCGCCGAGCGCGGTATCCAGGTTGCCGTCGCCATCGCGTGGGCCGCCGACTATGCCGGAGTCCGTCCCGGCCTGCAGGACAGGGAACCGCCGACGCCGTTCGACGACTGGTTCGATCCCGACGACCCCAACAATGGGCAAAAGGCCTACGACTACGGCTTCCTCCTCGGACAACGCTGGGGCAACCACGCCGGTCTCGATTCGTGGGTGCTGGGCGGCGACTACTGGTTCGGAGACAGCGAGGCGTCGACGGCCGAGACGTGGTCGATGATGGCCGCCGGGTTGGATGCCGCCGGAGCGCCCGAGCCGAAGACGTACGGTCCGGGGGGATTCACCTCCAGCTTCAACATCTTCGCTGGCGAGCCCTGGCTCGACTACGTATCGCTCAACCAGCACTGTCTCACACCTGCTGAGCTCCAGAGCGCTCTCGAGGCGCTGGCGGTCCACGGCAAGCCGGTGGTGGCCGCCGAGGTTCGGTACGAGGAGGATCAGCCACCATTCTGCAGCTGGACCGAACCCCATGATGCCGATGACATCCGCGCCGACGCCGAAGCGATACTGGCCTCCGGGGCGGTCGGGTATGTGTACGGGCACGCCGATCGCTGGGGGTGGTATCCGACGGCGATCGCATCGCTCGGCTCGCCCGGCGAACAGGCCGCGATAGAGGTTCTCGTCCCCGATCCCGAACCGGAACCGGAACCGGAGCCTGTGGCCGAGATCGTGCTGGTGGAGCCGAACGGGTTGTGGCATGTGCGGGTCGACGGACAGCCGGATTGGACGTTCTGGTATGGGATGCCGGGCGATACCCCGCTGCTCGGAGACTGGGACGGCGATGGGGTTGCCACTCCCGGGATGTTCCGGTCGTCGAACGGGTTCGTATATCTGACGAATGTGTTCCCGGCCGATGGGTCGGTCGCCGTCGGGGACCCGGCCCTGACGTTCTTCTACGGCATTCCCGGTGACCAGGTGTTCGTCGGCGATTGGAACGGCGACGGCCGTGACAGCCTCGGTATCAGCCGGGCCGGCAAGCTGTTCCTTCGCAATGCCAACAGCACCGGGCCCGCCGACCTCGAATTCTGGTTCGGGCAGCCGGACGACATCGCCATGGCCGGCAACATCGACGGTGGGACCCTCGATGAGGTGCTTCTCTACCGGCCGTCTACCGGCATGGTCTACCTCACCAACGATCTGCCGTCAGGCGATCTCGCCTCAACCGACGGCTCCTTCAGCGTCGGCCAGGTCGAGAGCCTCGCGGTCGGAGACTGGGACGGTGACGGAATAGAAACGGTCGGGGTCGTTGACGACGGCGAGGTGCGGCTCCGCAACTCCAACAGCTCAGGCGCACCCGACGTCACTTACTCCTGGGGTGAGCCAGGCTGGGTGCCGGTGGCCGGCGTCCGGACCGAAGCCGGCTGAGGGCTAGCCGGTCGCTTCCGCGTCGTCTTGCTCGACCAGACCGACGACATTGCCGGCCGGGTCCGCAAACATGGCGAACGTGATGGTACCGGGAATGACCGTGCGGGGCGTGATCGTGTTCCCGCCCGCCTCCTCGATTCGTGCCAGATGGGCATCGATGTCGGCAACCTCGAGGTAGATCGTCAGGTAGGCGGGTGATTCCTCCGGACCCTGTCCAACGGCCCCACCAACGCCGATGGCGTCCTTCTCGACCGTGAAGTAGTCACCGAACCCGGGGACGGCTTCGAGTTGCCAGCCGAACATCGACTCGTAGAACGCCTTCTGCTGCTTGCCGTCTGGCCCCATCAATTCGAAGTGAACGATCGGATTCGCCATGGTGTCTCCTCCCTGTGACGGGCCGAACCTAGCCGAGTCCCCGTCGGCAGGGTGGTGATGCGGGTGTGCCGACTACCGGCCCCCCAAGGGATGGCATGGCCCAACGCTGGTTGCGAATGCTCACTCGGGCTTTGTCGGGACGGAGTCAGCCCAGTACTCGCAGAGAACCCCCTAGTTGGTGGTTCCCTTCGTGGGCGTTGACGGGCTCGAACCGCCGATCTCTTCCCTCTGGGTGATGGGTAGGGAAGCGCTCTCCCTTCGTGGGCGTTGACGGGCTCGAACCGCCGATCTCTTCCCTCTGGGTGATGGGTAGGGAAGCGCTCTCCCTTCGTGGGCGTTGACGGGCTCGAACCGCCGA
>SHLN01000258.1 GCA_004283105.1 Acidimicrobiia bacterium | reverse complement strand
CTTCCGACGTCAGCGGCGCGCCCAGTTCCAGCGGTGAATGGCGCTGCAGGAAGTGGGTATCGATGTCACCGGCCAGGAATTCCGGGTGGCGCAGTACCCGCACCAGCAGCGCCCGATTCGTCTGAACGCCGTGAATGACGGCGCCACCGAGCGCCTCAGCCAGTCGGCGAGCCGCTTCGGACCTCGTCCGGCCGTGGGCAATGATCTTGGCGAGCATCGGGTCGTAGTGGATTCCGATCTCGACCCCGTCGTACACGCCGGCATCGACGCGCACGCTCTCTCGCGGAATACGAAACTGGTGCAGGGTCCCGGTGACGGGAAGGAATTCGTTCAGCGGATCCTCGGCGTAGAGACGGGCCTCGATGGCATGACCGTTGACGGCAGGGACGACGCTCTGCTCGGGCAAGTGCTCCCCACGGGCGACATCGATCTGCATCTGGACGAGATCGAGCCCGGTGACCGCTTCAGTCACAGGGTGCTCGACCTGCAAGCGGGTGTTCATCTCGAGGAAGTAGAAGCTCCCATCCGACGCAACGAGGAACTCGACCGTGCCGGCTCCGGCGTAGCCGATGGCCTCGCCGGCGGTGACGGCCGCCTGCAGGATGTCGTCACGAACCCCGGCGGGCAGGCCCGGACTGGGCGACTCCTCAATGATCTTCTGGTAGCGCCGCTGGATCGAGCACTCCCGCTCGTACAGATGGAGCACCCGGCCGTGGTTGTCACCGACGATCTGGACCTCGACATGGCGGGGAGCAGGCACATAGGCCTCGAGGTACACGGTGTCGTCACCAAACGACGCGTCAGCCTCCCGCTGCGCCGCGCCGATTGCCGCCGCCAGATCGCTCCGCTCCTCAACCAATCGCATGCCCTTCCCGCCCCCGCCGGCAGAGGCCTTGACGAGAAGCGGCCACCCGAGCCCATCTGCTGCGTCGGCCACGTCAGCGTCCGACAGTCCGTCGATCACGGCGCTCGGAACGACCGGGACTCCCGCATCGACCATCAATCGCTTGCTCTCGATCTTCGAGCCCATGGCGGTGATCGTCTCAGCGGAAGGACCGATGAACGTGAGGCCGGCCGCCCGGCAGGAGTCGGCGAACTCTGCGCTCTCGGCCAGGAACCCATAGCCGGGGTGGATGGCATCGGCGTTCGTGCGACGGGCAGCCTCCAACACGGCCTCGATCTGCAAGTAGGACTCGGCCGCCGTCTCCCCTCCCAGCGGCACTGCCTCGCCGGCCTCGAACACGAAGCGGGCATGCCGGTCGAAGTCGGAGAACACGGCCACCGTCTCTATGCCGAGCCGGCGACAGGTAGCAATGATCCGGCGGGCGATCTCTCCCCGGTTGGCAATGAGGATCTTGTTCATCACATCCTGAACACGCCGAAGTTGGCGGTTCCCTCAACTCGATTGGAGTGGACGGCCGACAAGGCGATCCCGAGCACGGTACGCGAGTCGCGCGGATCGATGATTCCGTCGTCGAGCAAGCGGGCGCTCGTATACGGCGCCAGCGATTCGGCCTCGATCCGCTCGGCCAGGGCGCCACGGCGCTCCTCGTCGGCGGCTTCGTCAAACTCGAGGCCGCGAGCCTCGGCGGCCTGCCGGGCCACGATTGACATCGTTCCCGCCAACTGCTCAGGCCCCATGACGGCGGTCCTGGCATTCGGCCAGAGGAACAGGAAGCGGGGTTTGAACGCTCGTCCGGCCATCCCGTAGTTGCCTGCGCCGTAGGAGCCCCCCACCTGCAGGGTGATGTGGGGCACGGCGCTGTTCGAGACGGCATTGACCATGAGGGCGCCGTGTTTGATGATCCCGCCCTGTTCGTACTCGCGTCCCACCATGTATCCGGTGACGTTCTGGATGAATACGAGCGGCAGATCGGACTGGTTGGCGAGCTGAATGAATTGAGCCGCCTTCTGGGCCTCCGACGAGAAGAGCACCCCCCGGTCGTTGGCGAGGATTCCGCATTCGAAACCGTGGATGGCCGCCCAGCCGGTGACGAGGCTCGGCCCGAAGAGCGGCTTGAACTCATCGAAGTCGGAGTCGTCGACGATGCGGGCAACAACCTCCCGGATATCGAACGGCACCTTGAGATCGGCCGACGCCACCCCGAGCAGCTCCTCGGCATCGAACCGCGGCTCGATCGACGTCCGGCGCGCCCCCGGCCCGAGCTTGCGCCAGTTGAGCCGGGAAGCGATGAGGCGCCCGATCCGCATAGCGTCTCGTTCATCCACCGCCATGTAGTCGGCCAGGCCCGACGTGCGAGCGTGCATCTCGGCCCCGCCCAGCTCCTCGTCCGTCGACTCCTCGCCGGTCGCCATCTTGACGAGCGGCGGGCCCCCGAGAAAGACCTTGGCGCGTTCCTTGACCATGACCACGTAGTCCGACATGCCCGGCAGATAGGCGCCACCTGCGGTCGAGTTGCCGAACACCAGCGAGATGGTGGGAATCCCGGCGGCCGAGAGCCGCGTGAGCTCGCGGAACATCGCTCCACCCGGGAGGAAGATGTCAACCTGTCGCTTCAGGTCGGCCCCGCCGGATTCGACGAGGAAGAAGAGCGGCAGCCGGTTGGCCATGGCGATCTCATAGGCGCGCAACATCTTGGCAAGCGTGTAGGGGTTGATGGCTCCTCCCCGCACCGTTGGGTCGCTCGCAAGGATCATGCACTCGACGCCGCTGACGACTCCGATCCCGGTCACGAGGCCCGCTCCCGCCACGTACTCGGTCCCGGCGGCCGCCGTCGGTGACAATTCGAGGAACGGTGCGTCCCGATCGAGCAGCAGCTCGATTCGCTCGCGCGGCAAGAGCTTGCCCCGGTCGCGGTGACGTTCGACGTACTTGTCGCCGCCCCCACCCCGCGCCTCGGCCAGGGTCGCTTCTAGCGCTGTGACGTGGGTATCCATCGCCGCCCTGTTGGCTGCAAACGCCTCACTGCGGGGGTCGAGTCGTGACGTCAGAACCGCCAAATTCAAGTTCCTCACTCGTCCGGACGGCAATTCGAAGGACCGCCGGGGGCCTGAGCCAGCCTACCCGACCGGTACACTGGCACCCTGGTACCGAGGCCGAAGAGTGGAGCACTGGTGAGCGGAGATCCCGTCCTGTTCGAGCGGAGCGATGGCATCGCCCGCCTCACCATCAACCGGCCGGAAGCCCGCAACGCACTCAACCAGGCGGTTCGAGACGGCCTCTTTGCCGGGTTTCGTGAGTTCATCGACGACGATGCCAGCCAGGTCCTCATCCTGACCGGAACGGGCAACAAAGCCTTCAGTGCCGGAGCCGACCTCAAAGAGATGGCCGACACCGGGCTCAAGGTGCCACCGTCAGACTGGCTTCCCTATCTCGGCCGCAACCTCCATACCGACAAGCCGATCATCGCCGCCGTCAACGGCGTGGCCTACGCAGGCGGGTTCTTCCTTGCCCAGATGTGCGATCTGGTCGTGGCCGCCGACACGGCCCGGTTCGCCATCACCGAGGCTCGCTGGTCGAGAGGTGCCCCGTGGGCGGCCCCCCTCCCCTGGCT
>SHLN01000050.1 GCA_004283105.1 Acidimicrobiia bacterium | reverse complement strand
CTCGCCGGCTTGAGCTCCCTAAACGACACTGCGGCCCCGCCGCCGAATGAGGCAGCGATGTTGCCGGCCGGCGTTGCCGGCTTTGCCGAACTGTTTGTCTCGGTCTATCTCGGTCAAGCCGGGGAGGGCGCCGAACACCATCTCGAGCCGTTCATACCCGAGCCCATGGAGATGCCGGGGCTTCCTCCCGGCAGGCTGTACGTCCAGAATCTCGCCACGGTGAATGTCCGTGCCGGGGAGGGCGGGTGGTCGGTGGATGTGGCGGCTCAGGTGCTGCGCCGAATGGAAGAAGGGTATGGGGATCCGGCCATCCAGCAGTACCGGGTTGAGCTGAGGGACGACGGTCAACTGCGTGCCCTCGGCCCTCCGGTGCTCGTCCCCGGAATCTGACATGAGCTACGCCTACATCGACACCGCCGGAGTCCGTGAGCGCCGCTCCAGGCTGGAGTTCACCGCCATTGAGCTCGGATCCATCCGGGCTCAGGCATCAGTGGTCCTGACCCAGGCGCAGGTGTCCCACGAGTGCCGGGTACTCGAACCCCTCGCCGAGGTAGCCTCGTTCGCCGATAGCTGGTCGGATCGCCTCACCGAGTACGTCACCGATGCCGAGTTGGGACCGGCCTGGCGCATCATGGCCCAATTCTTCGGCTCGATCACGTGGGGGCAGCCCGATCGGGAGACACTCCGTCGCCTCACCTACCGGCACGCAGTGGGCCAGGTTGTGGAGGCCATGAGGAACGGCGAGTCGCCGGTGGAGGCCGGACTGTCCCCTCGCTTGTTTCCCCCCGAGTATGTCGCCGTCTTCGAACGCATCGGCCGGCTCGAGGACGAAGCCGTCGATCTGGCGGTTGAGGCCTACGTGCGCGGTGCTGGAGACGGTGCTCGGATCGACGCCCTCCTGGCCGACGCCGAGCAGCTTCGACCGTCCTACGACCTCGAGGCCATCCGCCAGTTCATCTATGCGACACCGGTCCTCGACTCGATTGACGAGCGCGACGCCGTGTTCGCAGATGTGCTTGTCAGCGATCTGGAGGCTGCCGGCTTCGACGAGCCATGGACGAGGCCGGCGCCGCGCCAACTGGAAGTAGCGGTCGCCGAGCTCAGCCGGGGGACCGCCGGGTTGGCGGCAGCCTTCTTCACCCGACTCGGGCCCGACCGGACGGCGCTGATCGACGCGCACTTCCGCCGGGCCGATGACCAGTCGGGCGTGGAGGAGTTCTCTCGAGCCCTGGCCGAGGCCAGCCACGTTCTCCCCGACAGGTTCGCGGTCGATCTCATTCGCGCAGACGACAGCCAGCTCATGTTCGAGCTGAGGGTGGGGACCCTCTTTGCCGAAGGGGACTTCGAGTTCGACTTCTTGCAAGCTGCCTATGACCAGGCGGAGCTCCAGTTCGGCGGCGATCGGTACGTCGGCTGGACGGACGCGCCGATCGAGTTCGATGCCCGGACGGTGCTCCTCAATCGGATCGTCGAACACCCGCGTTTTGCGCCCGTGTCCTTCCTCACCCCTGCGAGGATCGCCGGGTTGTTCGACGACCCGTACATCGACGATGGGTTCTCGGCCATGAAGGCGTTGCTGGCCCTGGGGGCACTCGATCCGGCGATGGCAGGGGTACGGGACCGGATTGCCGACGTCGTCACCCACGTGGGACAGGCTGGAGGGACGTTGCAGCCCCACATGGCGCTGGGGGTGGCAACGATGGTTGATGCCCACATTCCACTGTTCGCGGTTGAGCGTTGGTACAACCAGCAGACGGGCAGATTCGACGACCCGATCGACTCGACCGCCCGCAGTCAGAGTCTTCAACTCCCTCGGTACGGGCCCGTCGACGAGGCCGGACAGATTGCCTTCGAGAAGGACAAGGTGATGTTCCTGGAGGTTGTCATGCGCGACCCGGCCGCTCAGATGCAGCTGTTCGAATCCCTGGCCGGTTCGGTGGCCGCACTTTCGCAGGCTCACATGACGGATGTCGAATCGGCCATATCCGGATCCGACGAACTCGGCGCGCTGGTCGGTAGGTTTGCCGACGTGGCCGGTGGCCTTGCCCAGCAGGAGGGCAAGTCCCGCGATTCCGCGAACAAGTGGAACAAGTGGCTCGTCGGAACGACCATTGCTGTGGCGGGCTCGCTTCTCGTGGCCCACTACGTGAGCGGCGTGGCCGCTGCCACGCTGCTCAAGCAGGTGATCGGGGTGGCCCGCAGCACGACGACGACCCTCGGTCTCAACAGGATCTTCCCGACCGACAATGAGAAGGGTGCGCTCGAGGGACGGTTCCACGATGTCGTGTCGATCGAGCACGGCCGCGACTACCTCCAGTTCGTGACTCAGGTGCTTTTCACCGCCTCACCCGGGTTGTTCGACCTCGAGCGCATTCCGACGACGGTGGTGGCCGACGGCCGGTGGGTTGATCCGACCGGCGGGAGCCACGGCTTCTGCATCGATCCCGACGTGTGGTTGCACGATTGGACCGAGTGGTGGAATTCCGATCCGTTCGTCGAACCGGGCACCTACGACCTCGTTGCAACGGTTTCGGATAGCTTCTCGAAGATGCGCAGCTCCGGATCCGCCATTGACGTCAATGGGCCGGACCTCCCCTTCACCCGGCCATGAGAATCGCACGGCCCAACCACGGCGTGGAATCCGATCTGGCAACAGGGTGTTGGCCGAACGGGATGCAGATGGACGCAAGATGGGAATGAGCGATCGCACCCGGTTGATAGGCCTTGTTGTGATGGAGGTTGGCCTCGTCGTCGGGTTGCACGCGTTCGGGCGGGTCGACGGATTTGCCATACCGTGGTCGGATATCTCCGGGTGGTTGGAGACGGCCGCGTTCGAGGACGCATTTGGTGCGGTTGTGCTGGTGATCGCACTCGCCATGGCCTACTGGCTGCTCATTTCTACTCTCTCCTATCTGTTGGCCTCGATGTCCGGTCGGCCGGGTGCTTTGGGTGCCGTCGGCTCGCTCACCCTCCCCGCCGTTCGACGTCTCGTCGGCCGGGCCGTTGCCCTTTCGATCGCGGCGTCGGCGGTCGCGGGATCGTTCACCCCGGCGGTGGGCGGCACCGGCTCGGCGCCGGTGATCGTGGAGGTTGACGACACGGGAACCCTTCATCCGCCTGGTACCACCCCAACGCCCGGAGAGGGGGAACCGTCCGACATCGTCCTTCCGCCCCACCTGGAGCCAATCCAGGACACAGACTCTCCGTCGTCGGATCAGCCGACGTCGCCGGTAGCCGACCCGGTTGTCGATGGCGCACAGAGTCACTCAGTCACGGTTCGGAGAGGCGATCACCTCTGGAACCTGTCGGAGCGACACCTGGTCGCAGTGCTTGGACGATCCGATCTTGGAGAACATGAGATCGCCCGCTACTGGGTGCGTGTCATCGACGCGAATAGGGACACCATCCGCTCTCGAAATCCGGATCTCATCTACCCGGGTGAGATCATCGTGCTTCCTCCCGTTGCAACCGCGCCGTGACGGCGTGATTCCTCTGGATAAACGCGAAAAGCGATACTACTGTCCGTGGTGGGCTGACAGTAAGGGAGTGCAATATGAGGCATCGACTCAGGCGAGTCGGATGGTGGTTCCGGCGGCTCAGGGCTAAGCGCCTGTTGGGTTTTAGCGTCCTGGTGGTAGCTGCCGCGGCCGGCGGATGGCTCTACGGCGGTCCTACTTCGGCCGCCGTCGGTGGTGTTGTTGCGCTGGTCGTGGTCGGGATCGTCCTGGCCAAACCGGTGCGAGCGATCGCTTCCCGGCTGTTCCTCCGGACTCCCCCGTGGCAAGCCGAGCCGGGTCCGCTTGCCTTCGCAGGCGCCGACCTCGGGTTCACTGTCGACGGCTTCGCGGCCGGCGAGACTCCCCGGGAGCTCGTAGATACGATCTCAGCGGCGGGTGGTCGCTTCGAGTCGGGCGAAATCAGTCTCGAATTGTGGCTGGTTGCAAGCGACAAGCAGGGTCAGGACTGGACGATTGTTCAAGAGCTGAGTCTCCCCCCTGCCGGCAAGAAGGCCTGGACGAGCTCGGTTGATGGTGAGCTCGCCTTTGCCGACTTCGACGAGACCGGGCGGCCGAATCCGTTCCGGGCCACTCACCGGCTCGCCAAGTCAGAACTGGATGTACCGCTGGTCGACATCGACATCCTCGGGTGGGGACGGGAGCAACTCCATCCAGTCGGAACGCGCGACACCGTGGTTGTGTTCGCCCGAACGTCCGTGGCGGCTGAGAAGCTGAGCGGGTTTGAATACCCCGAGAGTCGGGAAGAACGCATGGCCCACCTCGTCCCGGTCGATCTCGAAGGCATCGCCAAGTCGCTCGGCTGGGGTCATCCCGTTCATTGGCGGGGGGGCGCGGTATTCGGATTGCTCGAGCTGCTCGAGCACTACGAGCCTGGAGCGTGGGCAGCACTCGAGGAGAAGGTCGCCCCCCGCTGGTATGAGAAGGGCATGTTCGCCCGCGTCGAGCGAGGAACTGAGAAGGCAACCGAGCGGGCGCTGGCGGCCAGCTCCTAGGTCGGGTCGAGAGCACGCCCCCGCCCTCCTGAGCGGATACGCTCAAGCCCGTGGATCTGAGAATTCTGAGGATGTTGGCCCTTGCCTGGATTCCCCTCGTGGTGGTGCTCGTCGTCGTGGCGGCCGTCATCGATACGTCGGGTGGGTGGCCGGTCCTCGGCAGCGCCCTCACATCATTGATCGGCCTGGTTGCCCTGACGGGCATTGGATGGCTCAAACAGCGGCCGATCGCTCCCGGTGATGACACGACGTACGCGACGACCGTGCTCATCAAGCTGGCCTTCATGGAAGCCGCCGGCCTCGTCGGATTCGCGCTGGCAATCTCGGTAGGACCGTGGTGGTTGTCGGTTGTCGGTGCCGCCCTCTCGCTCGCCGGCCTTCGCCTCGCCTGGCCGTCCCCCGCCGATCAGGAACGCCACGAGCTGCTGTATCTCATATAGGTCAACGGTCGACGGTCAACAGTCGACGGCCCAGAACCGAAGCGGCTACTTCAATTCTGGGATTGGCCGTTGACAGTCGACGGTTGACGACACTCACAACGCCGGAGGCGTTGTGAGTGTCTAGTTACTTTGCGCGGGCGAATGACCACCCGCTGTAGTACTTTGTGAGTAGAAGGTCACGGTGCGTGACCTCCGGCTAGGACGGGGAGCCAGACTGGAGGGAGCACCGCATGTTGAGGGACAACCTTCTGACGGGGTTCAAGCTATGGGGGGTTCGCCGGGTTCAGTCCCGGACTGCCCTCGCCGTCGCCGGCGCCGCTGCCGCGCTCAGCCTGGTCGGGCTGTGGAACTGGCGGGCATCGGTCGTGGCAGCTGGTGGTGTCCTTGTCGCCGTCGCCTACGCCAAACACCGTCTCGATTCCTCTAGCGAGGCCCCGGCTCCGGCTGGTGATGGATGGGTGTTTGGTGGGGAGCGGTTCGTCTATCGATCGGTCAGTGAGGTGATTGATCGCCGTCCCCGTGAAATAACCGAACGGTTGGCGGCCCGCTACCGCCCGGGCCAGAACGTTGAGATGGTGTTGTGGATCGTCGCAAAGGATGGGACCGGCCAGCCGTGGACCCTCGTCCAGGATCGGTTTGCCGCCCCGCTCCCATCGATCACGGCCAGTGCCGTCGGCGAGGTTCCAGGAGCGTGTGATCCATACCTGGAAGCGCAGCGGTTGTCTCTTGCCGAGACCGGACTAGCGCTCGTGGACGTCCTCGTGCTCGGCTGGGGAACCGACTCCTCGCTCGACGCCCGTCGCGACGTCATCGTGGTGGTCGGGCACACCAATGTTGGGGCCGAGAAGCTCGGCTCCCACATCTACGAAGGTGGCGGTCGGCGGTCCCACCTCGTCGAACTGCACCCGGACTCGGTGTGCCGTTCCCTGGGAAGTGTTGATGCTCGCCGCTGGCAGGCCGGGGCTGTGCGGGGGCTCGTCCGGACGATGGAGGTCCTCTATCCGGGCACCGGCCCTCTGCTCGAGGAGATGGTGGAAGAGCCGTGGCGGAGTCGCCGGATGTTTGCCCGGCTCGGTCGCCTGACCGACGGAGAAGTCGACCGCGACCTGAAGGTGGTTGATCCGGTCGTGCTCAAGGTTGTCAACGGCGGGATCGTTGAGGAGACGGAGGTGCGTCAGCACCGTGAGGCCCATGTGCGCCAGCCACGCGATCCTGATCGAGCTCTGAGCTGGGAGGCTACGGCCCGGACGATCCCCACCCGGTACCGCTAGCGGGCCCGGCTGTCCCGACTACACTCCCGTCCTTACGGGACGTGGCGCAGCTTGGTAGCGCGCATCGTTCGGGACGATGAGGTCGCGGGTTCAAATCCCGCCGTCCCGACCTCAATTAGTGGATGGATTTGAACGCCGATGGGCTGGGCCCCGTCGCGCCTGGCAAGCGACACTCGCTAGAACTTCTGCATATGAGTACCACCGATCCGAACGAGCGCCCCGGTCGCCGGCCGCCGCAGCTACTTCGACTGATCGTGGCCGGCCTCGAGTCGCTGAGCCCCTACATGGTTCGAGTTACGGTGGCCGGTCCGGAGCTGGAGGGGTTCGCGCTGAACGAACCGGCCGCCAGCATCCGCCTGTTGGTGCCGAGCTCGGGCACGTCCGACCTCGTGATGCCCGAATGGAACGGGAACGAGTTCCTCCTGCCCGACGGTTCGCGACCGATCATTCGCACGTTTACCCCGCGGTATTTCGATCCGGATGGTCCTGCCGTGGACATCGACATCGTCCTACATGAGCACGGCGCCACCTCAGCCTGGGCGAGGGAGGCTCAGCCCGGCGATCCTGTGGCGATCACCGGGCCCGGCCGCGGGTATCGCATCGATCCGAGTGCCCGGTCGTTCTTCCTGGCCGGAGACGAGACGGCTATGCCGGCCATCGGCCAGTTGCTCGAGCAGATCCCGGAATCCATAGCCATTCAGGTGGTTGTCGAAGTTGCACACCCCGACGCCCGGCTCGACCTGCCGGACCACCCGGCCGCGAGCATCGCCTGGGTGGATCGCGGAACCGGAGACGCGCCGGGGACCGCCCTCGTCGCCGCGGTGGAGGGCGCCACGATCGAAGCCGGGACAAAGGTGTGGGTAGCGGGTGAAGCCGGCTCGCTGTTTCACATCCGTCGCAACCTCATGGAGGAGCGGGCACTACCCCGAGCCGACGTGACCGTGCGCGGGTATTGGAAGCACGGCCGGTGATTGGGTAGCGGCCGGCCGGCCGATCCGAGCGCCTTCCGGCACGGGCTAGGGGTCCGTTCAGTCGTACTCTTCACGAAACCGTCACATCGAAATCGGAGCACGCAATGTCCTGGAATACAACCGACATCCCCGACCTGACCGGCAAGGTGGCCGTCGTCACCGGAGCCAACGGGGGCCTCGGGTTTGAGTCCGCCAAGGCCCTGGCCGGGGCCGGTGCCCACGTGGTTATGGCCGCCCGCGACCAGGCGAAGGCCGAGACGGCCCACGAGGCCATCCGTGCGGCGTATCCGGGCGCTTCGCTCGAGATCGTCGAGCTCGACCTCGGCTCGCTCGATTCCGTTCGGAAGGCGGGTGACGCTATTCGCGCCGCACATCCCGTTGTCGACATCCTCATGAACAACGCCGGACTGATGGCGATGCCGGAGAGCCGCACGGTCGACGGTTTCGAGATGCAATTCGGCGTCAACCACCTTGGCCACTGGGTGTTCACCAACCGGCTGCTGCCCTCGTTGCTGGCCGCCACCGCCGCACGGATCGTGACGGTTACGAGCACTGCCCATCTCACCGGGAGGCCGGTGAATCCGGAGAATCCCAACCACGAAGGGAACTACGGCCCATGGAAGGCCTACGGCCATTCGAAGCTCGCCAACTACCACTTTGCCCTTGGGCTTCAGCACGAGTTTGAGCGGCGCGGCCTGGCGGCGCAGAGCCTCGTTGCCCATCCGGGCCTGTCGCATACCAATTTGCAGGTCCACACTCACGCCCAGGGCGGGGGAGGGTGGAGCGCTGGGCTATGGAAGCGGATGGCTGCTCACACGGGTATGGATGCCGACCGGGGCGCCCTCTCGCAGCTTCGGGCCGCGACCGATCCGGAGGCGAAGGGTGGCGAGATGTACGCCCCCCGTTTCGTCCAGGCCGGCGTCCCGGTGCGCCGTCCGATCCTTCGCCCCGGCAACGCCAGGGCGATCGCGACGCTGTGGGAGGTTTCCGAGGAGTTGACGGGTGAGGCCCTCGACTTCGAAGGTGCCGCTGGACCGTCCTAGATCTCGACCCGAAGACGGGCGATCCTCCGGCGGTCCATGAGGAGCACGGTGAGCGAGACTCCGTCCACCACGATGTGGTCGCCCTCATCGGGGATCCGACCGGTTTCGTCCATGAACAGGCCGGCCACCGTCGAGTAGTCGCCACGCGGCAACTCGCGACCGACTTCGGCCTCGAGTTCGTCGACGTCGGTCCGCCCGTCGACCACCCATCGTCCGGCACCGGCCGGAATGATGGACGGAACCGTCGGGTCGTACTCGTCCTGAAGGGAGCCGACCAGTTCGGATATGACATCCTTGGTGGTGGCGATTCCCTCGACGCCGCCGTGCTCGTCGACGACGACGCCGAAACCGAACCTACTCCGGCGCATCTCCTGGAGCACCGCCAGCACCGGCCGTGACTCGGGGATGTATGTCGGTGGACGCAGCAGTCGGGCGATATCGGCCGATGAGGCGTCGGGGGGAAGCCGGAGCAGATCCTTCACGGCCAGGATGCCGAGGATCTCGTCATGGGTGTCGGCCACGACGGGAAACCGGCTGTGGCCGGTCGATGTGACGGCGTCCTGTACGGCGCTCTGGCTGAGGGGGGCAGTGAGCGACACCATGTCCACTCGCGGTGTCATCACCTCCCGAATGGCTCGATCCGCCAGCGAGAAGAGAGCATCGATGATCTCCCTCTCGGCCGCCTCGATTTCTCCCGAGCTCTCGCTGAGGGCGGCCAGCGCTCGGATGTCATCTTCTGTGACCGCCGCCATGCCGCTGTTGAGTTTGACGCGGAAGAGCCGGAACAAGCCTCGATTGATGAATGTGAAGGCGGTGCTGAAGGGTTGCAGGACGCGCGACAGGTTGGAAATCGGGCCGGCGACGAACAAAGAGAAGCCTTCCGGATGGCGATGGGCCAGTGTCTTGGGGCCGATCTCGCCGAAGATGAGGATGATCCCGGTGAGGAGGAACGTCACGATCCACGGACCCCACGATTCGCCGGCCAGGTCGATGAACAGGGCGGTGGCCACCGAGGCCGCCAGGATGTTGACGAAGTTGTTGGCGATCAGCAGGGTGCTGAGCGTTCGGTCGGGATCGGCCAGCAGTGCTTCCAATTTCCGTCCACGGCGGTCGCGCGCCGCCAGCTGGTGGACTCGCTCGCGCTGGATTCCAATGATGGCGGTTTCCGATCCCGAGAAGAACCCGGAGGCGACGATACAGACGGCCAGAATGCCGAGATAGATCAGATTGATGCCGCTCACGTGCCGGCTGCCGGCTCCTCGGTGAGCACCGAACTCACAGCAGCACGAATCTCAGCTGCATCGAACGGCTTCTGTACCCAGGCGTCCGCCGCAGCTCGCTTGGCGAGGAACGAGTCGACGCTCCTATCGAGCAGCAGGATGACCGGGATCTCCGGGAAGTCGCTGGCGAGGGCGGCCTCCTTGAGGGCACGTGCCATTGCCATGCCACCCATATTCGCAACCTGCATATCGATGACGGCGAGGTCCGGACCGATCTCGGCGATCGTTTCGGTGAGGGTGCGCGGGTCCTCGTGATCGTGCACGGAGTAGCCGGGCAGGCTGAGGGCGGCATGAACATCGTTCTTGACCCATGAAGCATCGGCCACCAGGAAGATCGTTGGCATACCGGGAGAGTAGTCCAGCGAAACGCCCCCTCAGTGCAGCCGGCTACCGGGTGGCGCGTGATCGACTCAGGTTGTAGTTGCGCCAGTCCTGTACCGGCGATGAGCCCGCATCGGGCAAGTCGAGGGGAGGGAGCACTGCGGCGTTCGACTGCAGCACCGGTGCCGCGTCGGCGCTGAGATTGTGGACGAGGTAGTCGAGGTCGATGGTTGCCCCGCCGTTGACGTACCGGTCGACGTTCACCCGGGCGATGGTCGCGTCGGGATTGACGACATTGAGCGTCGCGACGAGCACCAGCAGGGATAGGAAGGCCCCGGACCCGAACAGGGCGCGGCGGCCTGGCAGCACGGTGACCAATGACCAGACAAGGAGACCACCGATCCAGATCATGAGGGCGAGGGCATAGAACCGCAGCTGGGTCAAGCCGAACTCGGCGACATACAGTCGCATCCGTACCAGGGCGCTGATGAGAACGATCCCGGTGAGCCCCACCAGGCTCGCCTGCAGCCAGCCGGCTGCCCGGGCGGCAGGACTGCCCGCCGGCCTGGTCCACCAGTCGAGGATCAGCACGAGCGCAAGCACGAATCCCGCCACTGCCACCAGCTGGAAGAACCCTTCCCGGGCATACTCGGCCCTCGTCAGCCCACCGGTGCGCTCGATGACGTCGGCACCTCCGAACAGGTAGGCGAATTGCACGACGACGAACGAGAGAAACAAGCCGTTGACGAGGGCGAGAACGGTGGTGGCTTCCGTCGTGCCCAACCGCAGTCCGGACGGGCGTTCCAGGTCCTCCATGCCGCGCGATGAGGTTCCGTAGCGAAGCAAGCCGATGAGAAGCCAGCTGAACCCGGTTATGAGGACAAGCGACCAGATGAGCACATTGAGCCGGAGATCGACCCCGAACACGTCGGCAACGAGCGTGGCGAAGACGGCGTCTGCGGAGGCAAAGAGCGTGAGGAACACCGCCACCGGCCCGATTGCGATGGCTGTCCCGCGCACGTAGGGGCGGATCCGATGCCACCCCCGGGTGGGCATCAATCCCGCGTTGCGAACGTCGATCCGGAGAAAGTCACCCGTCTGAGCGAGTGCCTGGGTGGCCGTGATCAGTCCGGCCCGGGGGTAGTCCATGAGCCGGAGATCCCAGAGGCGGCCCGTCGAATAGAGAAAGGCAGCGCCGAACAGCAGCGCCAGCACCGTCATGACGTTGAGCGTGGTCAGGACCGGTGATGCTCGAAACGTGACGAACAGGCCGAAGAGAACCATTCCCCCTGCGAAGAGCTTGGTGGTGGTGCTCGGCTCGGTACCGGTGAGCGGTCCCGAGAAGGCGATCAGCGCGGCGGTGGCGATGGCGGCGAGCGTGAAGCCGAGCCCGAGCGGCGACCCGTAGAAGAGCGAGTTGTGGAGCAGGAGCTCGAGGCCGACGGCAACTTCCAGAACGGTCAGCCAGACCGGCAGCGGCCGGTCGAATACCGTTTCCGCCCCACCGGCTTCCCACGATTCCACGCCAGTCGTCATCCCGCGTCCTTCCGTAGCTCCCCCTATCGACGGTTGAGCGGTCCGCTGCGGTTCCCGTTCGCCGGAGAGTCCGTATGATCACGCCGATGTTCCAACGTTCTGTACTCGTCTTGTTGGCCGGTCTGGTGTTGCTCATGGGGCAGCCGGCCGGTGCCCAGGAGGGCCGGTTCATCGACGTCATCAAGGTGAGCGGACCCCTCGACGACCGGATCATCGACTTCACCATCGACACCATCAACGACGTAGCTTCAACGTCCGAGCTCATCATCATCCAGCTCGACTCGCCGGCGGCGGTCAGTGACAAGCTGCTCGACCTGACGAACCTGGTGGCAAACCCGCCCGCACCGCTGGCAGTGTGGGTGGGGCCCGAGACGGCGGTTGCATACGGCGGAGCGGTGCAGCTGCTGGGTGGGTCACCCATCAGGCTGGCAGCCCCCGGCGCTGAGGTCGGTGCCATCTCTCCAATCGCGTTTGGGGAACCAACCAATTCGTCCGAGTTCCCGGTTCAAGCCGATCCGGGCCTTTCCAACCAGCAATCCGTACCGGCCGACCTGTTCGACGAACGTGTCGTGGTCGAGCGTCCGATCGACGGCCTGGTCGATGAGGTCCACCCGGCGCTGACGAACATCATCCAGGCGCTCGATGGGACCGACGTGACACTGGGAGATGAGGTACGGACGCTGGAGATCACGGCGCTCGATGACGACGACGTCCGTCGGCCCATCACGGCTCGATTTCACGAGCCGGGATTCGTCGATCGAACTCTGCGCCTGAGCCTGTCGCCTGCCGTCGCCTACCTGTTCCTGCTGGTCGGCCTCTCCGTGGCGGCCTTTGAGTTCTATGCCGCCGGTGTCGGGGTGGCGGCGGCCGTCAGCGTGCTCACGCTGTTCCTGAGCGGCTACGGGATATCAGAGCTGCCCGTCAACTGGTGGGCGCTCGGGCTCGGTGTTCTGGGGCTTGGTCTCTATCTCTTCGACTTCCAGCGCATCCAGCTTCGGTTCGCATCCATCCTCGGAACCGTGGCCATGTTCGTCGGTGCCCGCTACTTCGTGCATGAGCCCCCGCAGCTATCGACGACCTGGTGGAGCGCCGCCCTCATCGTGCTGGGGATCGCTCTCTTCTTCCTGTTCGCCATGACGACGGTGGTGCGGGCCCGCTTCTCCACTCCCACCATCGGCCGGGAGCACCTGGTCGGCAAGACCGGAGTGGCGGAAACCGCCGTCACCCCGGAGGGGGTGGTCGTCGTCGACGGCGCCCGCTGGAAGGCCAACTCCCGCCGAGCCTCCGGCATCGAAGCCGGCGATCAGGTAGTCATCGCGGCGGTCGAGGGGATCATCCTCGAGGT
>SHLN01000257.1 GCA_004283105.1 Acidimicrobiia bacterium | reverse complement strand
TTCAGTTCGGCGTCCGGGTAGTCGGCGGTCCTGACGAATCCGGCCCCTTCGTACAGACGGCGCGGAGCATCGTCATCGTCGGTCAGGAGGACCTTTGTTCGTACCCGGTCGAACCGTTCGAGGCAATCATCGAGAAGCCGCCGGCCAATGCCGTGTCCCTGGTGCTCGGGCTTCACGAGGATGTCCTGGAGATAGAAGATCGAGTGGTTGTCGGAGATGGCCCGCGCCAATCCGATCAGCTCCCCGTCGGTACTCCATTCGGTCACGACGTATGTCGAACCTTCGACGGCAAGCTGAAGCCACTCGGGGTGATCGGTGTAGGCGTTCCATCCCACCGACCGGTAGAGACCGAGGAGATCGTCGATCTCGAGGTGCTTGTCGTAGCGCAGGGTCACTCCCTACATCATGGCACGGGTCGGGACCGGCGGATCGTCAGATGGATACTCAGGGGTTCGCCACCGTGCGGTTGATGACATCCTTCACCCGGCGTCACCGACCGAAGAGGATGCCAGCACCATGAGCAGGCGCTTCATAGTGCGGGAAACGCTTCGGCAGAGCCGGTGGCGCTGATGGTGACGCTCCCGGGACCGAGAAAAATACGCAGGAGAGTGAACTCGACCTCGCCCTCCAGTTGGACGGTCAGGACGGGTCCGGTCGGGGTGATGGTGCGGCTGGAAATGCGTCCGCTGTCCTGTTGAGCATTGAGGTTGGCGTCGGCGGCGGCCGTGGCGGCCGCTCCGTCCAGTTGGAGGGTTCCGGATTCCCGGTAAGTCGCTCCGTCGACGCGGGAAGCACCCGCGTTGGCGGCAGAGTCCGCCATGGCGGCCAGATCCTCCCGCATCTCGAAGGCGCGCCACAGGTCGAGGGATATCCCGCCCAGGAACAGCACCATGACGGTGAGTCCCAGCACCCACAACGTGATGGAGCCGCGCTCGCCGTTCACGGCAGACTCCGGAACAGGTCGACCTCTTCCTCATGCGTGGCCGTGTAATCGGCGACATCGAATTCAATCACCCCGGGGAAGATGATGACCGGCATCGCCACCTCGACGGTTGCGGTGACGACCGAACCGCGGTCGAGGTCACCGGTGAGGCTGGAGAGCGTGAGTGTGAACGGGTGACCGGCATTGATCTGATCTACGAGCGATCGGGCGGCTGCCTCTCCGCCCGCCACGTCGTCCGCCACCACGAAGGCGCGGGCTGCTTCGGCTGCCGCTCGCCCGGCGACGGTGCGCCGTTCCACGACGGGGGCGATGGTGACGACGAAAACGAAGACGGGGAGAAGCAGCATGCCGATGGCGGCGGCGAACTCAACCGGGACGGCTCCGGCTTCCGCTCCGACTTCCCCGCGCCACCTCACGACGGAAGCGCCTCTTTCACAGCGAACGAGGTCTGGCTTCCGGTCCAGGACGGTATGAGCGGGAGCCACGGTGTGAACGAGTAGTTGACCGTGGCCGCCACCTCGTTCGGGCCAACGGTGCAATCCACCTCGATCGCTGCCCCCATCGCGCCTCCGAGCAACGTGCCGAGAACCTCGTTGGCGCGTGCCTCGCACTCCGCGCCCGTGCCGGTGAGCCGTGATCCGGCCTGGGCGCCCTCCTCGGCCGCCGACCGCACGACGCCCTGGGCGTACTGAACGATGATGACATTGGCGATGAGAACGAGCAGCAGCAACGAAAAGCCGACCGCCACGACGAACTGGATCGTCAAATAGCCGTCCTCTTCGCCGCGTCTGCGCACCAGCGTTGCAAGACTCTGCATGCTCTGTACCCCCAGCAGGCTGTGGGTCGGGTCAACCGGTCAGTCGATGCCGATCTGCTCGCGAATCCAGTTGACAACGTCGACCCCGAGCGCCTGGAGCAATCCCCAGATGATCACGAGCGCACCGATGGCCAGGGCGGCGTTGCCCAACAACTCGGCAGTACTCAGGCCGTCCTCTTCGTCGATGATGCGTTGCTTCGTGGACTCAACGAAGCCCAGGTAGGCGACTACTAACCGCATGTGTTTCCCTCCACCCCTGCGTGTTGCTCGGACATAGTAATAGTTCCCATATCCCGTGTCATTGGGTGATCCCAAAGACGAGTTGGGTAACAGGAGCGATGATGAACAGAAGCATCACCGGCGCCATCAACCCGATGATGGGGATGAGCATGGCGGCCCGGCGCTTGGTCGCCTGGCGGCGAAGCGTGTCCCGCCGGGCCTCGCGGACATCGGAGCTGAGGGCAAGCAGCGCCCGGCCGAGATCCGTTCCCCGGTCCTCGGCGGTGGCCAACAGGCGGTAGGTTCGGGCGGCAAACGGCTCGGGGGTGATCTCGGCCATGCGATGGAATGAGTCGGCCACGCTCAACCCACCGCGATGAAGGCGCATGGCATCGCGCAGATCCGCCGCCACGATGCCTTCACCCCGATCTGCCACCATCTGAACCGCCTGCACAACGCCTCCACCGGCTCGGGTTCGCATGGCAAGGAGCTGGTTGACCGTATACAGCTCTATCCGGGCCTGTTCGCCGCGCTCCTCGATGGCCGTATCCACCCGGCCACGCCAGCGGGTGGCGCCGACGATGAATCCCACCAGACCGAGGCCGAGTGCCGTGCCGGTTTGCTGGAATACCAGAAGCCCAATGGCAGCTCCGATCCCGACACCGGCGGCGGCTGCGCCGAGCTGTCGGACGCGGTACTCCTGCACTCGTTCGGTATCGGGGATGTCCTGAAGCAGATGAGCCTGACGAAGCCGGAGGAGGAGTGACTCGTCGCCGCCGGTTTCAATGAAACGGTTGAGCGTGCGGGCAAGCGCCTCGACGGGGGGGCCAAACAGGCGCTGCAGGGTGGTGCCGGTCAACGTGCCGGTCGCCGGTTCGACGCTGGCGATGGACCGGCCAAGGCTGGTGCGGCCCAATACCGAATACTGGTTGAGACGGGAGGCCAGGCTTCGTCGGGGAGGCACGAGGGCTCGAGCCAGCAATGCGGCGGCCAATCCGGTGAAGAGCGCGGGGAGCAAGGCAGTCACGAGGGCACCCGTGTGCTTTGGGGGGCAGCGAACACTCGTGTCTCGGCCGGATCGCGACTGAGGCGGGCAACGATGAGCAAGCCGATGAGGCTGAGGACGCCCCCAAGCACGACAGTGACAATGCCCGCTGGGCTCTGGTAGAACTCGCGGAACGGTCCGCCCCGGATGGTGATCATGAGGAGAACGAACCATGGCAGGGCGAACACCGCTCTTGCGTTGATCTTCTGCTCGAGCTCGGCGGTCCGGATCTCCTCGAGGGTGCGCAGATCCTCGGTGACGGCGTCGGCGAGGTCGCTGAGAATCCCGGTCACGCTCGACCCGCCTCGCTCGTATGCGAGGGTCAGCACCTCGACGACCCGGTCCGAAGTCGGGTCGGCCAGGTCTTCCTTGATCGTCTCCAGGGCCGCCCTGGTTCCGAACATCTGGTTGAGGGTCGGGAACCGATCGAAGGCCCGTCGGAGGGCCGGCGGCCCGGTGGCTGCCATGGATTCAATGGCTTGCGGGAGCGAGCGGCCGGCC
>SHLN01000256.1 GCA_004283105.1 Acidimicrobiia bacterium | reverse complement strand
AGTTCGAGGAGGGCCGGCGGTTCCGGCTCTCGGGTGTGGTGGTCGCCGGCAGCGTCGAAGAATTGGACGCCGGGGTTCGGTTCCTCGCCCAGGAGCCGGACGGCTCAACGACGGTAACGGTGGTCCACACCAGGGCAGCGCCTGAGCTCTTTCAGGACGACATCGAAGTGGTTGTGGAGGGAGCCTGGGAGGGCGACGAGTTCCACTCCGACTTCATGCTCATCAAGCACGATGAGGAATACCGGGTTCCCGAAGAGGGCAACTACGAGGATTCGTAGCTAGCTGCTCGCGTTCGCGAACGTTCGACTGAGGTAGGTGGCGTTCTCCAACACCGCCGTGGCAGCTCCCGAGTCGATTGCCTGCTTCGCCAGGTCCATGGCATCGCTGAAGCCTTCGGCCAGGCCGGCCGCCACGATGGCCGGGGTGGAATTTACGAGCACGATGTCGCGCTTTGGGCCGGCGCTTCCCTCCAGGATCGACCGGGTGATGGCAAGGTTCTCGTCGGCATCGCCGCCTCGCAGGTCATCCAGTCCCGTCCTCGCGACCCCGAAATCCTCCGGAGTCCACTCGGCGTGGGTGATCTCTCCGTCTCGCAATCGGTAGATGTAGGAGGGGCCGGTGGTGGTCAGCTCGTCGAGGCCATCCTCGCCGTAGAAGACGAATGCGGACTCGGCCCCGCGATTGCGAAGCACCTCGATCATGAGCGCTGCCATGTGGGGGTCAGACGTTCCTACGGACATTCGCGTCGCTCCGGCCGGGTTGCAGAGCGGGCCCAGGAAATTGAACACCGTACGCACCCCGAGCTGGCGCCTTACCGGCGCGGCGAACCGCATCGCCGGGTGGTAGCGCGGGGCAAAGAAGAAGCCGAAGCCGGTTTCCTTGATCATCTGAACGGTCGCCTCGGGAGGGAGCTCCAGGTCGAATCCGAGCGCCTCGAGCAAGTCGGCCGATCCGGTCTTCGAGCTCGCCGCCCGGTTCCCGTGTTTGGCTACCTTGGCACCGGCCCCGGCGACAACGAACGCCGCCGTCGTCGAGATATTGAACGTTCCCGCCTGGTCCCCACCGGTTCCGACCACATCGACCACCGGTTGCCCTACATCGACCGTGAGGGCCGCTTCGAACATGGCGTCCACGAGGCCCGTCATCTCCTCGGCCGTTTCGCCCTTCGTCCGCAACGAGACAATGAAGGCGGCGATCTGTGCCTCGGTGGCTTCGCCGCTCATAACTTCGGTCATTGCGTCGTGCGCCATTTCACGCGAGAGGTCGCCACCTCCCATGAGGGTGTTGATGACCGCGGGCCACGAGAAGTCGGACATTGGGGGAACGGTAGTAGCTAGGCGGCCCACCGCCCACTGCCTACCGCTTCCCGCTTCCCGCTTCCCGCTTCCCGCTTCCCGCCGGAGGTGGATCACGGCACCGCGGTTGTCACCGTGATCCCCACAGTCGAGGGGTCGATGTTGACCCAGGCGGTCCCGGTCCACTGGTAGGCGTAGGTCTCGCCCTTGGCATCGAACCAACTCGATTCCCAGTACGTGTCGATGAGGACGACCGTTTCGTCAGATTGCCGGCGTACGGGTCCGAGGCGGAGGATCCGGCCACCCTCGATCACCTGATCATCTGGCCCGATCAGCCCGTCCGTCGTCGAAATGAACACGACATCCGGTAGCGCGCCGAGCACACCCGCCCGAGCGTCAGGACCATCGGCCTCGAGCAAGACAAACGCCGGGTGGGACGGCCCGCACCGCGCCTGATCACACAACCGCACAACAAGATCGCCATAGATCGCCCCCTCATCGACCACGGCAGGCTCCGAGTCCGCTCCCCCGCATGCACCGGCAGCGAGCACCAGCATCACCGTGACGACGGTAACCCCAGCGCGAAGCCTCACCGCGACCTCTGAGCGGGTAGCGGGCCGCGGGCCGCGGGTAGCGGATCTACGAAAACGCGTTCTCCCCAGTAATCGCCTGTCCCAGGATCAAGGTATGAATCTCGTTGGTTCCCTCGTACGTGAATACCGACTCGAGGTTGCTCATATGCCGCATGACCGGATACTCCAATGTGATCCCGTTGGCGCCAAGCACGCTGCGGGCCGAGCCGGCAACCTCACGGGCCATGCGAACGTTGTCGAGCTTGCCGAAGCTGACGTGCTCGGCGTCGAGCGTCCCTGCATCCCGCATCCGGCCGAGGTGCAGCGCCACGAGCACGCCGCGGTTGATGCCGACCATCATGTCGACGAGCTTGCGCTGGGTCAGTTGGAAGGAGGCGATCGGCTTGTCGAACTGAATGCGGTCCTTCGAGTAATCGAGGGCTGCCTCGTAACAAGCTCGCGCCGCCCCAACGACCCCGAACAGAATGCCAAAACGAGCCTCATTCAGACACGACAAGGGACCTTTCATGCCGACCACGTCCGGCAGCACGGCATCTCCGGGGAGCCGGACGTCATCGAGCACAAGCTCGGACGTGACCGATGCCCGCAGCGAGAGCTTCTGATGAATGTCGTTGGTCGAAAAACCCGGCGTCTCAGCCGGAACGATGAACCCCCGGATCCCCTCGTCGGTCCGTGCCCACACGACGGCGACATCGGCGATTCCGCCGTTGGTGATCCACATCTTGGAACCGTTGATGACCCAATCGTCGCCGTCGCGGCGAGCGCTCGTGCGCATGCTCGACGGGTCGCTCCCCGAGTCGGCTTCGGTCAGCCCGAAACAGCCGATGCGCTCCCCCGCCGCCATTGCGGGCAGCCACTCCTGCTTCTGCTCCTCAGAACCGAATGCCCGGATCGGGAACATCGAGAGCGACCCCTGAACGGAGGCGAAACTGCGAGCTCCGCTGTCCCCGGCCTCCAGCTCGAGGCAGGCGAGACCGTATTGCACAGCACTCGTACCGGCACATCCATACCCCTCCAGATGCATACCGAGCAACCCGAGCGCCCCCATTTCCCTGGCCAGCTCCTTCGGGAATGTCCCCGCTTCATACCAGTCGGCAACATCGGGGAGGATGCGATCAGCGACAAACTGGCGCACCGTGTCGCGGAGAAGCCTCTCCTCCGGACTGAGCAGGGCGTCTATGCCGAGGAAATCACGAGGGTCAACGGTTCCGGGCTTGATGGGAGCGCTCATGGAACCATGCTATGCGCTGTGAGCTGTGAGCTGTGAGCTGTGGGCCATGAGCTATGGGCCATGAGCCGAGATCACGGGCTAGAGGCGAGAAGCGAGTCGCGAGAAGCGAGAAGCTAGGCGATCCGGCGGACCATGCGGCGCCGCTGGCGCTCGGTGGTTCCGCCCCAGATGCCATATCGTTCGCGAGCCTCGATTGCGTAGTCCAGGCATTCCTGGCGCACCGTGCATCGGGCACAGATAGCGAGGCCGATCGACGGGTCGTCGTCGGTTCCGGGAAAGAAGAGAGAAGGGTCTTCTCCCCGGCACTCAGAGCGCGCCGCCCAAGGCCGGTCCTCATCTGGGTTCATGAACGCGGTCATCTCATTCTCCATACGTATATGTGACGTATCGGCGTGAGAAATGGTTCCCTTTA
>SHLN01000255.1 GCA_004283105.1 Acidimicrobiia bacterium | reverse complement strand
TCGTGGCTCAGATTGAACGAACCCCTCGAGGCTTCGAGCGAGCCGGTTCCCTGCGACGGCTTGTACTGCACTGACTGATCTTTGGAGGGTGTCGATGCATGCACCGCATCACCGAGGGAAATAAGACCGGCGCCCTGGCAGTTCGAGCTCTCACCACGAATCTTGCTGGCGGTCGTCATGAGAAGGGCCTTGACTTGATCGGGCGTGATGCCGGGCCGTTGATCGATGATCAGGGCGGCGGCTCCAGAAACGACTGCGGCTGCCTGAGATGTGCCGCTCCCGACGAGGTACTTCCCGTCGATGATCGCCTCCGGATGGTCCACGCTGGCGGCTGAGCCGGGTGCCAGCAGGCTCACGATCGACCGACCGGGAGCAACGACATCGACATGGCGCTGATTCGTCCCGCAACTAGAGAACTTGGGAATCGAATCGTCGTTCGTGCGCTCCGAGCCGTTCACTGCAGCAGCCCCGACCGCGATCACGAACGGATCGCTGGCGGGATTGCGCAAAGCCGAGCTGTTGCCGTCGTTGCCGGCAGCTACAACCACGACGATGCCGCGGTTCCATGCCTGTTCGACCGCAAACGCCAGCGGATCCAGGTAGTAGCTCTGGGTGCTGTCGGTTCCGAATGACAGGTTGATCACGCGGATGTTCATACCGTTGTCATCGCGGTGCTGGACGACCCAGTCGATGGCGGCGATGACCTGGGACACGTCCGTGGCTCCATTGCGGGTCGCCACCTTGACGTTGACGATCCGAGCATCGGGAGCGATCCCCAGGAAGTGCCGCTTGGCTTCCTTCGTGCTGATCTTGGCGGGAGTGGAATCGGACTGCCCGGCCATGATCCCGGCCAGATGAGTTCCATGGCCGAATGAATCGAGGTACCGGAGATCCGGGTCTTGCGATTCGAACGACAGGTCCGGCCCATTGACGACCTTGTTCGGGAGGGTGAGGCCGTCGACGGGACTGACTCCCGAGTCAATGAGGGCAATGTCCACGCCGGCACCCGTGTAGCCGTTGTTCCAGAATTGATCGGCATTGGTTACCTTGTCGGCAACCGAGGCCAGCGACTCCTGGTCATCAGCCGCAAAATGCCAGCCGGTGAGCTCGACCGTTCCGTCCGGGGTCACCGAGGCGATGGCGGGATCGGCCGACAGGCGATCGATGGCCGAAGCGGGTAGCTCGGCCGCGTAACCGTCGATGATGCGGAGCTCTCCAGTCACCGAGCCGCCCAGGTCCTCGATGAGGGCGGCCACATTCGTGGATGTCCCAGGAATCTGCTGGACAATTACATCAACGGTGTCGTCGGCCAAGGACGGGGTAGGAGCGAGCACGGTGAGCGCCAGCAGCAATGCAAAGAGCGCCGAGGAGACCCGTGGTGCCGTCCAGCTGACGGCCGCTCTTCCGATCGTGGCCCGATGACCGAGGGGGCCATCCCAACTCACACCTGCCCTACCTGTGTGTTTCATCGTTCGCCGTCGCCGCATACCCTGTCTCCTTGTTCCGCATGAGTACAGGCATCGGCCGACGGTGAAATACCTCAGGAAGCAAGAATTCCGGTTCCCGAATGACTAGTCACCCTGGATGCTCAGTGGTCCGCGATCCGGGCGACCGGTTCGGTGGGGAGCTACGTCCCCGTTCGCAAGGCCTTTTCAGCGGCTGCCTGCTCGGCCGCTTTTTTGGATGTACCGGAGCCCGATCCAATGAGGCGTCCCTCAACGGTGACCTCGGCATGGAACACTTTGTCGTGATCGGGACCCTCGTCGCTCACCCGGTAGTCGGGCTTGGTCCCTTTCTTGGCGAGAGTCTCTTGCAGGCGGGTCTTGAAGTCCTCCCCACCCGGGGCATGAGCCCGCTGATCGATTTCGCCGGCGACATGACGCAGCGTTATCTCGGCGGCGACATCGAATCCGGCGTCCAGGTAGACGGCACCGAGCAGCGCTTCGACCACATCCGACAGGATGCTGGTCTTCTCGCGCCCACCGGTCACCTCTTCCCCCTTGCCCACCCTGAGATACGGGCCGACATCCAGGCGCAGTGCCACCTCGGCAAGCACCTCTTCATTGACAACGGCCGCCCGCAGCTTCGCCATCTGGCCTTCCGGCATCTCGGCGTAGTCGGCGTAGAGGTGCTCGGTCACCGCCAACTGCAGGACGGCGTCCCCGAGGAACTCGAGCCGCTCGTAATCGACGGCGGCCGGGTCCTCCGACGCATACGAACGATGGGTGAGGGCGGCGCCCAGGAGCTCCCGATTGGCGAACGTGTGCCCGAGCGCGGCTTCGAGCCGGTCGGTCACGCTTGCAGGCCCGAGCGGATCCGGTCGAGCAGATGCCGCTCGGCCTCCTCGCGGGTCATGCGGAGGGCACTGGCGATGGCCGTTCGCGACGACGAGCCATGAGCGATCGTGACCACGCCTTTGACACCGAGCAGGGAGGCGCCGCCGTACGACTCAGGATGGAGGCGTTCACGGAGCGCAGCCAAACGTGGGAGGAACAACTCGGTGAGATCGGGACGCTCGGTCAGCACCTCGGCGAGCTCTTGCTTGATAGCCCCCATGACGAACCGGCTCGTGCCTTCGGACGTCTTGAGGGCCACGTTGCCGGTGAAACCATCGGTGACGACGACGTCTGGCTGATCGCCGACGATGTCGTACCCCTCGACGTTGCCGATGAAGTTGATCGGTGCCTTGGACAGCGCCTCATGGGCGTCCCGCTCGTGGTGGCGGCCCTTGCCCGGCTCGTGGCCGATGTTGAGCAGGCCGACCGTCGGATCGTCAATCCCCAGCCGGGCCTCGGCAAGGGCTGCTCCCATGATGGCGAACTGGACGAGGTGCTTGGTCTTGACGTCGGGGTTGGCGCCGGCGTCGAGCACGATCTTGCCCTGCTCCCCCGCGGGGACGACGGCGGCGATGACCGGCCGCGATACTCCCTTCATGCGCCCGATGATCATGGCTGAAGCGGCCATGGCCGCTCCCGTAGAACCGGCCGAAACCATCCCATCGACTTCGCCATCCGATACGAGCTTGGCCGCCACAGCGATCGATGATTGACGCTTCTCGCGTAGTGCCTTGGCCGGATCGTCACTCATCTCGATGACTTCATCAGCGTGAACGATCGGCAAGCCTGTGTCACCTACCAGCGGGGCGAGCTGAGCTTCGTCACCGACGAGGACCACATCCACACCGGAGGCGACGGCGCCGGCCACGGTCTCAACGGGAGCGTGATCGCCCCCCATGGCGTCAAGCGCTATCCGAGCCATGGCCGGAAACCTACTCGGTCGTGTCGGCGAAGACCTCGCGGCCGTTGTACGAGCCGCACTCCGGGCAGACACGATGCGGGAGCATCGCCGAGTTGCACTGCGGACAGGTGGTGGTGGTCGGCGCGGCCACCTTCCACATCGCCTTGCGGCGGCGGGTCCGGGACCGGGACATCTTCTTCTTTGGTACCGCCACTGGCAGTTCCTTTCATCAGTCGGAAAGCAGATCCTTGAGACCGGCGAACGGAGAGCTCTCCGCTTCTTCGTGCCCCTGGCACGGAGC